>JAJPZY010000126.1:0-12529 GCA_021204085.1 Clostridiales bacterium
AGGAAGAAGAAATGGACGGATTGCTAAAATGGTTTCAACACAGCAGTAAGAAAGAAAAAGAGTTTTTATACCTGTCCTACGCGGCAAATGTGTTTCTGCTTTCTGTAGTACTGATGATTGTGAAGTTGCTGGCGGAGACTTCCCTGGTGCTATCTGAATCAGACGCGGAGCAGTCGGCGATGATGTCTGTGGGCGTGATTTTTGTTGCCGTGGTGGTGATTGCTTTTTTCCTGTGGCTGATCGCGATGGAGTTTAAGGGATTGTATGACAGCAGAGTGGTCTTCAACCGCAATGTCAGGCTGATGGGATTTTCGGGCAGGAAGTTAATGACGCTTTATTTGTTGGAAATGCTTGAAATGCAAATTCCCTGTGTGGCGGGAGGCGGATTCCTTGGCATTGTTGTTTATCATTTCTATGCCATGAAAAATTCAGAAGTGATATTGTGGATGGAACCGGAAATTCTGATTGCGGCTGTCGTTATTCATTTGTGTATGTTGCTGCTTACGTTCGCGATTGTCGGAAGAAAGTGTGCGGGGCAGAGTGCGGTGACGGCGTGGCGCGGGTCGCAGGGCATGAGAAAACGTGTAGGGAGAAGTCAGCGCGGGGAAAAGCGGGCAAGACAGGGCGTCCTGGCAAAGCAGCGAGAGCCTCAGTATGCAGGGAATGGTGAGATAGCAGAACGGAAACGGACAAAACCGCACCGGGAAGAGAGGTACACGAATTGGTTGCTTCCTGCTATTTGGCTGGGGATTGCGGCTGCCATGGCAATCGCAATCCAGATCATCTGTCATCAGTTATGGAATATTTTTGACTCGACAAATGCACTCCGCTATTCTCAGGCTGTGAAGCTGGCGTATCTGGTGGTGGCTGCAGCAGGCTTCGGCCCTGTTATGAGACTGGTATTCCGGATTGCGGAATCGATTGGTAAACGATTTGGTGCCATGCATTTTGCCTTCAGTCTGAAACTGGGGAAAAGCTATTGGGGGCGTTTCCTCGTCATGAGCTATCTGATGATTTTTAGCGGCGCGTTCTTTTGCGGACTGTATACTTTATTTGAAACGACCCGTTCCTCCTGCGATGCTCTGGCGAGGGCGAGTATTCATTATCAGAGCTATTATATATATGACCGGCTGTATTCCCGCGATGATTCGTTGTATTCCGGTGACCAGAACAGCGATAATTCGTTGTATTCTGGTAATCAGAACAGCGATGATTCGTTGTATTCCGGTAATCAGAATAGCGATGATTTGTTGTATTCCGGTAATCAAAACAGCGGTGACTCGTTGTATTCAGATAATCAGAACGACGAGGATGCGGATGTATTTTACACGCTCAGGTATCGGGCACTCATGGAAGATGGCGGACACACATGGGTAACGGGAATTACCGGTGAATATCTTGACCGGTATGAGACACTTCAGACCGCGGAAGTAACGGAAAGCGGGGAAAGTCAGGATTTGATTTCCGAATATCCGGAATTGGCGGAGTCGTTGGACAGTGAAGATTTTGACGGTATCATCATGGATGAAACGTTTGCGGATCAGATGGGCGAGACGGTCGTTTTAAACGTGGATGGAACAGAGATCAAATTTACGATTTATGCCACAGTCCTGTCGCATGACAATGACCGTCTGGATGCATATGTTAGCAGGGCGTATCTGGAAAAGCAGCTGGGTGTACAAAATCAGTATAATACCGTTTATTATATGGAAACGCCGGCAGCGGTTGATACCGCTCATGTCTTTCTGTCACAGACTTGCGAGGAAATCTGGGAGGAGAATTGGCAGCATATCGTCCAGGGAACAGAGACAATGGAATTGATTTTTTGGATGATACTGATCTGTTCCATGTTTGCCATCTGTACTTGTCTCGTAATGTCTGGGGAGGATAATCAGAGAAACCTTGCATATCTGCGTGGGATCGGAGCCGGAAAACGGGTGCTTCTGAAGATGTATCTGTTTCAGGCGATCTGGAATGTCGCCTGTACGATTCTGCCGGTAACATTTCTGACATGGATTTTTGCCAAGGGGATCGGATTCCTCTTGATGAATCCGGGATATTACGGGGGAAGTTTTGCGATAGACACGAAAATGATAATGTTGCTCTTTGGTGCGTATTTTCTAATTTCAGGATCGGTTCAGGCACTTATGGTGAGAAAAACAGCCGGAAGCGGGCAGTGCGCAGCGGTGTTGAGGGGCTGATGTCTGCTTCCAACGGCGGAGTGGATTGAGTAACAGTGAGAGTGCCAGAGGCTCTCGAACGGGCACGGCGGAGTTTATGATAAAATGAGGAGGAGTCTTATGACAGAGTATGCGGCAGCCGTTTCAAACCTGACCTATACGATACAGGAGGCCGGAAAAGACCGGACCATCCTGAAAAATATCACTTATAACTTTGAACCGGGAAAAATCTACACAATATCCGGTCCCTCCGGTTCTGGGAAGACGACTTTTCTGTATGCGATCGCGGGACTTCTGGATCAGGTGCAGGGAAGCGTAAAAATAGGCGAAAAAGAAATTCTGGGAGAAAAGCGGCAGGTGCGGGACCAAATCCGTCTGAATCAGATTGGCATGATTTTTCAGAATCTGAATCTTTTTGACTTTATGAATGTGGAAGATAATATCCTGATCCCTTATTATCTGAGAAGACAAAAAGTTCCGAGTGCGGTGCACAGACAGATCGCAGGTTATCTGGAGCAGTTGAAGCTGGGACAGATTCAGAAAAAGCAGATCAGCGCTCTGTCTGGCGGGGAGCAGCAGCGTGTCGCAATTATCCGGGCGATTCTCGCGAATCCGCAGATTATCCTCTGTGATGAGCCGACGGCAAGTCTGGATAGCCAAAATGTATGTATTTTCATGGAGGCACTGCTGATGCTGCAGAGGGAGAGCAGGAGTACAATTGTGATCGTAACGCACGACCAGCGGGTGTATGAATATGGGGATTGTCAGATCAGGATTACGGATGGAGAACTGAGCTGAGTACTTTCGGAAATTGACTGATAATAGAAGATGGCCTTATAGTACTGGCAGAGACTGTACTTATTTGGCTTGAAAGATGCGGTATTAGAGTTTGATGAAGGGGAAAAGCTTTATGAGACTGCGATTGAAAGACATAGAAGTATTTGAAGAAAATGGAACTTTTGTAAAGAAAGACCTTTTTGTCATGGGTGATCGGATCGTTGATGCCGCGGAAGAGACATCATTTTCGGAATTGTCAATAGATGTTAGCGGCTTAAAAGCGATTCCTATGCTTGTGGATATTCATTTTCATGGCTGTGATGGGGCGGATTTTTGTGATGGGACAGAAGATGCCTTGTCAAAAATTGCGGCGTATGAGCTGCCGCATGGGAAGCAGGCGCGGATGTGGAATTGATTGCAGATGGGATACACATTCATCCGGCTGTGGTTCGAATGACTTTCCGGTTATTCGGGGACGACCATATTATTTTGATCAGCGACAGTATGATGGCGGCTGGTTTGCCGGACGGGCAATACTCGCTTGGAGGGCAGGACGTGACAGTGATTGGGAACCGTGCGGTTCTGACACAGGAACCTGAAACGATTGCAGGCAGCGCTGTGAATCTGATGGATTGTCTTCGCCAGGCCGTATTATCTATGGGGATACCTCTCGGAAGCGCGGTAAAGGCTGCTGCTGTAAATCCGGCGAGATGTATTGGCGTTGATTGGGATTACGGCAGTTTGCGCCCGGGATGCTATGCGAATATTCTGTTTATAGATGACAATCTGGAAATTCGATATATGATGCATAAAGGGAAGTTGCTATCCCATAAAAAATGCCGGTTTGTTTTATAATGGGAAAAACGCGGAGACAATGCAGGCACTGTCTCCGCGTTTTGGTGAAGTCATGCTTTTACAGCTGATTTAACTTGTCGATCATTTCCGTAAGTTCTTCCTTTGTGCAAAGTCCGAAGGTAAGCACATTTCGCAGGGGCATGGACGCGGCCATGGCGTCATTCATGGCATCGCTGATCGCCTCGCTGGCTGTCTCAGATTTTTCCGGTTCTTCCGGCGCACCGAAAAAGGTATCCATCTTCTTTTTCATTGTCAGACCGAATTCACAGGTGCGTGGATCGCTTAAGAGTTCTCCGAATGTGGTGTTCATATGAATATGTAAAGGAATCTGTTGTGCGCTGTTCATCTGTACCGAGATGGTTTCCCGGATATCGCGGGAGGAGGCACCGACAAGAATTTCATATGTACCGCTTCCGACGAACCAGTCGTGCAGGTCTGTGTTGTACCAGGCAAAGCTTCTGGCATCCAGTGTGATGCTGACAGTCTTTGTCTCGCCGGGCTGCAAGGCGACTTTCTCAAATCCTTTCAGTTCTTTTGCAGGGCGGCGGCAGCAACCGGTCTGGTCGCTGACATAAACCTGGACGGTTTCTTTGCCTGCACGGTCACCGGTGTTTGTGACATCCACGGAGACGGTTAGTGTGTCTGTGTCTGTCACCGTATTTTTATCTGTGCGAAGATTCGAATAGCAGAATGTCGTGTAGGAAAGACCGTGCCCGAAGGGGAAGGCCACTTCCATCTCTTTTGCGTCGTAGTAGCGGTATCCGACAAAAATACCCTCGTGATACTGAACTTTATCGCTGTCACCGAAGTTTAAGTGTGCCGGATTATCGGAAAGCTTTATCGGCATCGTCTCTGCCAGCTTCCCGGAAGGGTTTACGTTTCCGTATAAAATGTTTATGACAGCGGCACCGACAGCCTGTCCTCCCAGATAGGCTTCCAGGATACCTTTTGCTTTGTTGCGCCAGGGCATTTCCACAGGGGAACCGTTGTGGAGAACGATAACCGTGTTGGGCTGCACTTTCAGTATTTCGTCTATCAGGCGGTTCTGGCAGTCCGGCAGCCGCATATGCGAGCGATCGTATCCCTCGGATTCAAAGCTGTCCGGCAGTCCGGCAAAAATGACAGTCTTATCAGCCGAAGCTGCAATCCGAAGCGCCTCTGCAGCGGCGGTTTCATCATAAACATCGCTGGTGGTCGGGAACCCTTGCGCATAGGTGACGGTATACCCGGCAGCGGAGACCATATCGAGGGCACTGTCTACGCGGAAACTGTTGATATGAGAGCTGCCGCCGCCCTGGAACCGGGGTATTTTGGCAAAGCCGCCGATGAAGGCGATGTTTTCCTGACCGGAGAGCGGAAGGATCTTGTCTTCGTTTTTCAGAAGAACAATGGATTCCTCTGCAATATGCTGCGCGAGCTTGTGGTCGCCTTCCAGATTCAGAGTTTCCTCCTGTCGGTTGTCCAGATAGCGGTAAACAATGGTAAGAATGCGCTCCACTGCCCGATCCAGAACAGACTCATCCAGAGAACCGTCTTTCACTGCTTTTATGATTTCCCGATCGTTGATGCCGCCGGAGGAGGGCATCTCCAGCTCCAGGCCGGCTTTTAAGCCTGCGACACGGTCATTTACTGCACCCCAGTCGGACATGACATAGCCCTCAAATCCCCATTCGTTGCGGAGAACCTCGGTCAGAAGCCAGGGATTTTCGGAGGCGAAGGTGCCGTTTATCTGATTATAGGAGCACATGACGGTGTAGGGCTGCGCTTTTTTTACCGCGGTTTCGAAAGCGGGAAGGTAGATTTCACGCAGGGTGCGCTCATCGGCTTCGGAAGAACAGCTCATGCGGTTGAATTCCTGGTTGTTTGCGGCAAAGTGTTTGATGGAGGTTCCGACATGCTGGGACTGTATGCCGCCGATGAAAGCTGCCGCAATTTCTCCGGCCAGATAAGGATCCTCCGAGTAGTATTCAAAATTCCGGCCGCAGAGAGGCGAACGCTTGATGTTCACTGCGGGTCCGAGCACCACGGAGAGGTCTGTAGCCTGTGCTTCTTTTCCGATGGCGGTTCCCATTTCCGCCAAGAGTGCGCGGTCAAACGAGCAGGCACTCAAAACGGCCGGCGGGAAGCACACGGCTTTGATGCTGTCGTTGATGCCGAGATGATCGGCCTTGTCATCCTGTTTGCGCAGTCCGTGAGGGCCGTCGCTGACCATCACGCTGGGGATGCCGAGCCGCTCCACGCCTTTTAAGTGCCAGAAATCGAGGCCGGAGCACATGCCGGCTTTCTCTTCCAGGGTCATTTGCTGTACCAGTTCTTTTACGTTTCGTGCTATAGTAGTATCTCCTTTATTATAATATTGCTGTTTTATGTATTTTGATATTTTTTCTTTTGTTTTCGAAAACCAATGATACAGTATATCGCCATACAGACATAAAGTGCCAGTATACACAGCCAGGTAATCTGCCATGCTCTTGTGTGATAAATAAATTCTTCGCCATAAAATATATTATAGGTTCCCGGCAGAACACTGCAGAAAAATGTAAAAAGGATGATAAACATTTGCCGGCGTATTACTTTGCGGATGGCATTAAATTTGGAGGTGGGATCCGTAAACAGTTCGTTTTTTCGCTCATCCGCATCGGCAGGTTTCCAGTAATAATTCATGCAGCCGGAGGAGTGGTATTTCCACCCGTAGTCCCGCAGCATATACACATAGTCCGGGCGTTTTTTGGGGTTTTCCGATACTACCATCCGATATACGATATCTGCCGGTTCGTACTTTTCAACAACATAAAAGCATGGCAGGATGAATCTGTATGGTTTCCACCCCTGCTGATGCATCTCGCGCATCCAGATTTCCTCGGCCTCGTAGTCTACGATCGTAAAAAATTTGACGTGTATCTTAGTGGTTCTGCTCATCCCTCGTCCTCCCCTATGATTTTATACAACCGGCGAATCCTCTCTTTTTCAAGCTGCAGCACTTCTTTCCCCAGTTCTGTGATGATGTAAAATTTTTTCTTGTCACTCTCGCGTGTAAATCGGATCAGGCCGTCTTTTTCCATCTTGGATAGGGTTCCGTACATGGTGCCGGGGCCGATGACCAGATCACCGTCTGTGAGCTCCTGCACCCGCTGGCCGATACCGTATCCGTGGCGCTCCGTCTGCAGGGAAAGTAAGATATAAAAAGCGGATTCTGTCATTGGCACGTAAACCCGCCGAATATGTGCGTTCATAAAAATCCTCCGGTCTGTAAACGCAAACCGATATAGGCATGTCCTGTAAGCAGCAGTGTCTCTGATTTCTTCAGGAAGTGAAGTATATCGAACTTCGATATAAATAATATATCGCATCTCGATATATTTGTCAATGTAATTATGCGTGGTCTGTTGTTTTTATTTGCTGCTATGTATGCGTGACGATAAAAGAGAGTATGGTTGTTACTTTACAAGAATTTTTCTTGACAGCAGACAGGACGTCTCTGATAATAGGATTAATAAGGACTAACTTAGTGAAGAATACCACTGATTCGGTTGTTTGGGGTGTGCTGTATCTTGTTTTGTGTGGTCTATTTCGTGGCGGCCAGTATCCTTGTTTATAAGTTTGCACCGAAGACATTCCGGCTGCGATGCTGATAATTATGTATGATTCTATGATGCGGCTCTTGCTCAAAACTCGTTTTTAGTCGTGTTTTTCGGCATGTATTTTAGAATCACTTACCATCTTTTTCCTGAGGTTAGGAAGTACCATGCAGAAAAACATAACCGCACTGAAGGTTGCCCCGGCGATATCCGAAATGCTTCCCGCATAAAATACATGGCGGATATCTGTGACCATCGGCAGGATAAAAATGCAGGCCAGGTACAGCAGTTTGCGAAAGATAGAAAGTGGGAATGCTAACCGTATGTTTCCTGTTGCGGTCAGGCCGTCCACTAGCGCATATTGTACAGCTACACCGAGCAGACCGAAGGTGTACATACGAAGGCTTGCGCTTGCCAGCTGGATCAACTCCGGGTTTTGCAGAAAAAGACCGGCAAAAAGCTGTGGCCGCACCTGTACTGCAATCTGTAAGATGCCGATATAAACCCCGCAGAGCAGAAATACGTAAGCAAACGTCTGACAAAGTTTTCGATAATGGCGCGCCCCGAAGTGATAGCCGAAGATCGAGGTACAGCCCGAGGTGATTCCCTGTGCCGGGCAGAAGACGATCGTGAGAAAGCTCTGGATCACGGTGGCGCAGGTGATCAGCTGATCTCCGTAGGCGGAGCCGCCGTATTTCCGCAGTACCACATTTAGGAAAATGATAATCAGGTTGTCGAGAATCGTGATCAGAAAGGACATGGAGCCTACGGTCACGATTCTTTTGCAAAGTGACTTTTGCGGTTTACAAAAATGGAACCGGATCGGCATTTTTTTGCTGCAGAGCCGGGATATCACGAAGATTGCCATGAAGCATTGGGAAATCACCGTTGCGGTCGCAGCGCCGGCAATTCCCATGTCCGCTTTAAAAATCAGTATGGGATCCAGAATCACGTTTATGGTTGCCCCTAAGGCTACCGCGATCATGCCCTGTCTGGCAAAGCCCTGTGCGAGAACAAAGTGGTTCAGGCCGATTCCGAGCAGAGCAAACAAGGTGCCGCAAATGTAAATCGTAAAGTAAGTTTCCGCATAAGGGTACATAGTGTCGCTGCATCCCAGCAGGTAGAGGAGCGGTTTGCGGGCAAGAAGCAGGACACAGGTGACGGCGACCGCGATGAAAAGCAGGAGAAAGACAGCGTTTCCCAAGACTGCTTTTGCGCGTTTTTCCTCTTTCTGCCCCAGATAAACGCTCATGCTCGATGCACCGCCGATTCCGACCATGTAGGCAAAGGCGGAGACGGCGGTTAAGGCCGGTGCGCATACGCCGATGCTGGCCAGGGCGGTCTCGCCCGCGCCGGGAATCTGTCCGACGTAGATTCGGTCGACGATGCTGTATAGAATATTAAAAAACTGCCCGAACATCGCAGGAATTCCGAAGCGGAACACAAGGGTGCGGATGGGGGTATCTTCCAGTAATTTTTCGGTTGAATGATTTTCTGACATAATTTACAAAAATGCAGATGGGCAGATTGCGTCACGGTGTATCTGCCCATCTGTTGCATCTCCTGATATTGTATGGTACTGCGCGGATGAAAAACAGTCAAGTGATCGGAACGGATAATTTCAGCCTTTCTTGTGTTTTACCCGCGGCTATGCTACCATGGCGGTGGAATTCAAGCAAGTACCTGCATTTTTGTAAGGTGTCGGTACTGATCATTTGTCATGAATACCCGCACATTTCGCCGAAGGTTGAGTATTCGTTGACGGAGAGAGGACACTCTCTGGTTAGCGTGCTGGATCAGTTGTGCGTGTGGGGGAATGAGAATCGAAGGTAGACGTGTGGAGGATCAAAATTCATGGGGAGTGTGATGAGCTGAGCGGCGCAAAATTCTCGGGGAGTGTGATGAATTGAGGGGCAGTAGGGGTTAAAGTATCCTTTTGAATAACTGAAAGCGGTGACGTATGACAGAAGATTTTAGTGTGAGAGACTGGCTGGGAAAACCTTACTATTCCCTGAATGCATATTTTAAACAAACCTATGGACAGAAATGTTATAAGATCGCAGTGGACGCGGGGTTGACTTGTCCGAATCGGGACGGAACATTGGATACGCGGGGGTGTATTTTCTGCAGCGGCGGCAGCGGAAACTTCGCGGTGGACGCCGGTATCGGAAGCGTAAAAGAGCAGATTAGGGAAGGTCTTTCGCGATTTAATAAGAAGGCCGGGGAGCGGTTTGTCATCTATTTTCAGGCATATACCAATACCTACGGGCCGGTCGATTATCTGCGGGAGATTTTCTCCGCGGCGCTGTCGGAGCCGTTGGTGATCGGTATTTCGATTGCCACCCGGCCGGATGCATTGGGAGCGGAAATTCTGGAGCTTTTGCACGACTTGCAGCGGTCTTATGAGCCGGAGGGAAAGTTTCTCTGGGTGGAGCTGGGGCTGCAGACGATCCATGAAAAAACGGCGGCGTATATTCGCCGGGGGTATGAGCTGCCGGTTTATGAAAGGGCGGTTCGTGCGCTTGCGGCGCTGAATATCCCATGTATTACACATGTGATTCTGGGATTGCCGGGCGAGAGCACGGAGGATATGCTTGCCACGGTTACGTACCTAAACGGAACGGAAAGTTGCCCGAGACCTTTTGGCGTGAAGCTGCAGCTGCTCCATGTGCTGAAGGGGACGGATTTGGACCGGGAGTATCTGGACGGGAAGTTTCAGTTGTTTACGGAGGACGAATATGTGGATGTGGTGATTCAGTGCATCCGGCATCTGGATCCGCGGATTGTGCTGCACCGCGTGACGGGGGACGGCCCGAAGGCTTTGCTGACGGCGCCGCTGTGGTCCGGCAATAAGAAGCAGGTGCTGAATCATCTGCACCGGGAGATGAAAGCGAGAGGGGTTAGACAGGGGGATTTGGTAAATACAGACTATTGTTTTTTGCCGGATGAACGGAGTGAAACCATGGACAGGTCTGAATCATAAGAAAGCATGATTTTTACTTGATTTTCACCTTGTAGTATCATAAAATGAGACTAAGAGGCGAAATTATGATTATTTTGATGAAGATGTCGTTCAATTTGTCGGCATGAAATAAAAGCATGAGGTCATAGAGATGTACAGCAAGGTATTTTAGATAAAATTCTGATAGTTCAAAACAATACCCATATTTTCAAAATGAATACAAAGAGACAAACGTTTTGCGAACATATTGTATGATAGATAACTGGTTATCTTGCAATTTTTGTCTCTTTCATTGAAATACGTGAATAACATCTGATTAAAAAAATATAATCGGATGTCTATTTTGCGTGCGTTTTTTGACAACAGGAGGTCAATGAAAGAATATGAAACAAAATCAGAATTTTATCAGAAATAAATACACCGTTTGCTATTTGATCGCGGCTCCGGCCGGTGTGCTGGCGGCCACTCTTTTTGCAATGTCGCTGCAGCCGGTGATTGACGCCGGTGTGGAAGGGCGGACGGATGCCTTTCTTTTGTATAGTGGATTGGCGGTGGTTTGCTGTCTTGCCGATATCTGCCTTTCCTATGCGGAGAATTTTTTAAGAGACAAGATGCGGACATTCTGTGCGGGTGAACTGCGTTCTCGCTATTTTGGCTGCCTTTTTCAAAAGAAAAGTTCCTGTTTTTTTGAAAAGAACGATTCTTATTATCTTTCAAAACTTACTGCGGATCCGGAAGTGATTGCCGAAAAATACTTTGAGAGTATTTGTCAGATTTACAGGAGTGTATGGAGTCTGGCAATTTCGCTGATAGCAATCATTTCAGCCGGGTGGGAGCTTGCGGTTTATGTGCTGATCTTTTCCTTACTGTCCGTAAATCTGCCGAAATTATTTCAGAAAAGAGCAGATCTGTGTGACGCGGAGTATCTGAAGCAGAGAGAGGAGCATCTGGCGAAAACCGGGGAGGTGATTCGTAATTTTGCGGTAATCCGGGTGTTTGGGCTGTTTGAAGATCAAAAAAGAAAATATAACGCTGTGTTGGCGAAGCTTCGCGGGAAAGAGGATGCGAGAAACCGTCTGGCGGATCTGGTTCAGGCGTTTTCCATGGGAATCAGCGAATTGAGTTTCGTCTTAATTATCATTTTTGCAGTGCTGCTTTTGGTCAGAGGGCGGCTGAGTGTCGGTTATATCACTTCCTTAAGCCAGCTTCTGGGAGGTGTGATGTATCCGTTCGAAATGCTGCCGGGCTATCTGCTTGCTTACCGCACAGGGCGGGAACTGTTTCGCAGGAATGAATGTGAATTTGAGGAAGAGGCGGAGAGGTCGGAAGGAAAAGTTTCGCTTGGCGAGCCCGTCCGGGAGATAAAAGCAAATCATCTTTTTTATGGCTATCAGAATGGCGCTCCCGTACTGAAAGATATCAGCGTGGTTCTTAAGAAAGGGAAAAAATACGCACTGGTCGGGGACAGCGGTTCCGGGAAAAGCACTCTGGCCAAGCTGTTGGCCGGTTTTTTGCGGGTGTCTGCGGATTCAATTAAAGTAAATGGTATCTGCATTCAAAATGTGAAAGAGGAGTCTTTGTACCGAGACATTTCTTATCAGGATCAGAATGTCTCTGTGTTTCGGGATACCATACGGAATAATATTTTACTGGGAAACACATGCGCGGAAGAGCGGTGGGAACAGATAACTCAGGATGCCTGCATAGAAGAGTTGTTGAGAAAACTTCCGAGTCGGGAAGATTCCTGGCTGGAAGAGGGCGGCAGAAATGTATCCGGAGGGGAATTGCAGCGGATTGCGTTGGCGCGGAGTCTTTCGACGGACCCGCAGTTTATGATATTTGATGAGATTGCGGCTTCGCTGGATAACCGGAATGCAAGGGAAGTTGAACGGAATATTTTGAACCTGGCAGACAGGGGGATTCTGATGATTACACATCATTTGTATGAGGAGAATATGAAGCTGTATGATAAAATTTTTGTGATGAAAGATGGCAGGATTGTTGAGGAAGGAAGATGGGAGGAATTAATGCGGCGACGTGGGTTTTTGTATGAGCTTGCAAGTGAAAAGTAATGTTTCAGAGATGGGCCGGGTATTTTCACGCACTATACGGACGAAGGGGAGGGAGAAAGTAAAATCTCGTCCGTAGGAGCAGCGGGGGAGTACGGACGAAAGGGA
>JAJPZY010000126.1:12629-21263 GCA_021204085.1 Clostridiales bacterium
GTGAAATCGTCCGTAGGAATTGTGTGGATGATATAGAAAAGAAGGACGAAATCAACCATATGGAGAAGAAATGGGTATTTGGCTAATCTATGAAAAGTAACTTTGAGATGAAGATTATAAATAACAGGGGCGGCTTTGGGATGACAAGAAGGTTATTTTAGAGTAAACTGATATCAGGTGATCTGAGAATCGCTGTGTTCATATCGTGAGAAAGATTAGAAGTATTAATGCAAAAGTATTGGAAGCCTGCAAACTGTATGAAGTGAAGATTCTGCCATGGCAACCAGCAGTTGACAAAAAGAAACGCTCAGTTGGTGGTACTTTTCGCAATTATCCTGCATGCTTGAATCAGAAGATGCAGACAGTGATCCCGAAGTAATCATATCTTACCTGTAATTGAAGGAGAAGATATTTTTGATTTGAGATTGTACTTTGCCGGTTATCAGCTGATACACGCGATGTTTGCATTCTTAGTATGATAAAGGAGGCGAACCAAAATGACAATCGGAGAAAGAATTGCAGATTTAAGAAAAAAGAATGGGTTTTCACAGGAAATGCTGGGAGAGAAGCTGGGGGTGTCTCGGCAGGCGGTGTCTAAGTGGGAGTCTGACGCGGCGCTTCCGGAGATTGATAAGCTGGTGGAACTGGCGAAACTTTTTGACGTGACAGTGGGATTCCTTCTTGGGGTAGAGGAAGGTACCGGAATGCAAGAGAGCATTGAGCAACAGCAGGAAAACGGGAGTTCATTACAGGCGGATGCAGATTGTTTGCAGATGAATTCAGACCAGCCGAAGGACGCAGACCAAAAGGGTTCTGCGGAGGGAGTATTAGAGGATTATCTTGAAAAACTCTCGAAGGCCGAACAGACATCTCAAAAGGAAGCGGCAGAAAGCAGACGGCGTTCCCGGAGAAGGTATGGAGTATTTGCTGCGGCGGCAGGCATCTGTATGGTGATTTTGTTTATCTGCGTTGTTAATCTGCGGCGGGAGATGACAGATCTGCAAAATCAGTTATATAATGTACAGGCGAGTGTGGATTCCGTCTCAAGCAGTATTTCGAGCAGTATTGCAGCGCAGGTGGAGAGCATCCTTTCAGAGCAGAACAGCATTCTGACACAATCATCGCTGGAATTAGAATCCGCGGATTATGTAAATAAAACTGTGATAATGAGGCTGGAGGCAATGCCGAAAGAGACGGTGGATTCCGCGGATGTTATTCTGTTTACCGCGAAGTTATCAGACGGAGAAACTTTGCAGGCGGAGGATGTGTCTCTGGATGAGGCGGGCCTTGTGACTGCAAGGATCGAACTGCCGATGGAGAATGACATTGATTTTTACCTCAGGGTGGGAGATAATACGGTATGGCTCAGCGATGAAGGGAATTACTATAATGATTTGATGGAAAGTCTGGTACCGACCTTTGTAACAATTTTCTATGGTACCTCGTATGGCGATAACAGTGCGGCGTTTGACGCGACAATGGATCTTTATGTATCTGACGCAGAATCCGAGGTGGTAAAACAGACGGACAGCGCTCCGGAAGTATCTCTCTGGCTGATGCGCGGGGAAGAGAAAATTCAGGAACTGGATTATGAAAAAATAGATCAGGATGATGAGGATATATTGGGGTGCTGGTCTGTCACGGCTGATTTTGAACTGAATGCCGAAGAGTTGTCTCCTGCTGTGGAGCCGGGGGAAGAATTCCGGGTGGCGTATGAGGTTGATTACGGCAATGGCGTTGTGTTTTCGGGAACGACGGATGAATACCTTGTGCTTACGGATAAGGGCGGATTTGACTGGGAGACGGATGCCTCAGATGTAGTTTCCTCTACTTATTATGTGGATAATTACTAATCATACAGGACAGTAGTTCGCACTTTTTTCAAAGTATGTGTGATGACGTTAACGATACCAGGGAAAAAGGAAAAGTTTCATACTGCAGCGATTTTAAAAGAGTGACGGTTCAGTATACCGGAATTAGGAAAACGGGGTTTTTATCAGGCAAACCGTTTGGGAGAGGATGATATGGCAAAAAAGAAGGAAATAAAAACAAATGCGATGAGGATTCTGGAGTCGATGAAGATTTCGTTTCAGCAATACACTTACGAGTGTGAGGAGTTCGTGGACGGCCTGCAAATCGCGGATCAGCTGGGGCTGCCGCATGAAAAGGTCTTTAAGACGTTGGTGACGGTGGGAGCGAGCAAAAATTATTTTGTTTTTGTGATTCCCATCGCGGAGGAACTGGATCTGAAAAAAGCGGCGCGGGTTGTGGGAGAGAAAAGCGTGGAGATGATTCACGTGAAAGATATCAATCGGGTTACGGGATATATTCGCGGCGGCTGCACGGCGGTCGGGATGAAGAAGCAATATGTGACGCGTATTGACTGTTCTGCGGAAGGGCAGCCGACGATTATTGTAAGCGGCGGTCGGATCGGTTCGCAGATCGAGCTTGCGCCGGGAGATCTGGCGAAAGCGGCGCAGGCGGAATTTGCGGAACTGACAAAGCGGTGAATGGGAAAAGGTCTTAGCAGCAAGGTTATCGCTAATGGAGGAATTCGCGGAGCTGACGAAGCGGTGAATGAAGTAAAAGCGCAGCATGGAGGCAGAGAGTGATATTATAAAAACGGCTGGTTGTCAGATATAAAAGCAGGGTTTTATATGGACAATGCCAGCCGGTTAAATATTTTGTTCAAAATGTTGTATATTATGAATCAGATTCCGCAGAAGATGATGCTGTCTTCCGATTTACCATGACAATTCCGGCGCAGACCAGTACCAGTGCGGCTGCCGTCTGCCATCCGAGAGCGTCCGTTTCTTTCAGAAAGAGCGCGGAAAATGCAACGCCGAAGATTTCCGTTGTACACATAAATACGGTGATCCGTGAAACCGGATTGTACTTCAGCAGAATTCCCCAGAGGGAGTAAGCGGCTGCGGAGATAAAAGCCATGTAGAGCAGCAATGCGCCGGATGCCGGTGTAAAACCGTTTAAGCGTCCGCCGAAGGCCAGACCGATGATTGTCAGAATCGCTCCGCCGGCCAGAAACTGATAACCGCTTAAGACAACAGGATTTTCATATCGGGAAAACTGTTTTAAAAATACCGCGGAGAAAGAACTGAACAGAGAAGCCAGAATCATAAAGCCTTCCCCCAGAAGAGTGAACTCCATATTCATTCCGCCGCCGGCAAAATTAACTACGATCACGCCGAGGAACCCGATGATGCAGCCGGTCATTTTCAGTGAGGTTAGTTTCTCCGTGCGAAAAATCAGGCAGGCAATCAGGAGGGAAAAGAGTACGCTGGTTCCCTGAAGGATGGATGCTTTCACTCCGGTAATGTGTGCCATGCTGATGTAAAAAAGCAGATATTGAAGGACTGTCTGGAACAGACAGAGAATCAAAATTCTGGGAATGGAATTTTGATGCGGCAGCAGGAACTTTTTCTGCCCTATGCTGCCCATCAGAATCGCCAGAATTCCGGCACCGATAAAGCGGAGACCGGCAAAGAGAATCTGTGAGGCTGTGTCCGAGGATTCAATCGCAAACAGGTGATAGCCGACTTTAATGCAGGGGAATGCGCTGCCTCAGAGCGCCGTGCATGCCAGGGCGCAAATCCATACCATGAATGTTTTCTGAAAGATTGAGGTGTTTTTGTTTTCCGTATTTTCCATTGTGGGAGTCCTTTTGTGTTTAAAGTGTTGTGTGCGTTTTTGATGTACAGATGGATGTATCCAAAGGACAAAGCTGTTGAGATATTTGCACAACAATATCAAAGGGTAGAACCGCTGAGATACCTGCATAATAGTATCCAAATGCTAAAGCCGTTGAGATATTTGTACAATAGTATCCAAATGACAGAGCCGCTGAGATACCTGCACAATAGTATCCAAATGACAGAACTATTGAGATGTTTACGCAACTATATCAATATATCACAGGGCAGGTGATGTCCGCAAGAAAAATTGTGCCAACAGGATTTGGCCGGGATTTGGCGCGGTGTCTTCAAAGTTTACAGGCCGGTATACAGTCCGGTTAATTACGAAACACCACACCAGTCAGCAGCAGGGTATAAGCCGATGCGGATAGGAAGTACCTTCTTCTTTATTATGTTATAGAAAAATGTGTTGCTTGTATTGCGTGAATTCTATGGAGAAAATCGCGCAGTATTCAGCGCAGGCAGTTATGTTCAGTGATTTAATCAAAAGTTCTGTTTAATGATATTCCAACGATAAAAATTAATAGCTTTCGCAGTATAACACAATTTCTTTTTGAAAGGGAAGAACTATTGTTTTTTGTGTGTAGAGCCTGAAAATTTTGGAAAATCATCAAAAAACGTGTCAAGGGAGGAAAGTCTGACCCGAAAAACGGTGGAAATCGAGAAAAAACGTGTCAAGGGAGGGAAGGTTGACCCGTAAAACAGAGAAAATCAAGAAATAACATGTCGAGATAGGAAAATTTCTCCGGAAAATCTACAGATTATAATATAACATGTCTTGCAAGAAGAAATTGAACCCGGCTATTATAAAATAGCCAGAAAATGAAATGGTATCCCTTTGTAATAAAGATTGCCAGATATGAGTGCAGGCTATACAATAAGATTCGGATAACGATGAAATATGGGAGCGGTCTTAATTATTTTGCTTGTGTGATTTCTATCGCTGAAGAACTGGATTTGACAAAACGGTGAGTGGCTTTTTTGCTGCGACGAAGAAGAAATCATTTTGATATGAATAAACACAGATGGGAGGAGATTGTACTGTGAAGGGAGAAGAAATCATAATTGATATCATAGGGCTTGCCTGTCTGGCCTACGGCATCTTCGTATATGGTGTACAGTCCGGAACATTTACTTTTTTGCTGTGGCTGGCGCTCGGTGTTTTTTTTCTTTTGCTGGCGGTCGGCATGCATTTTAAAATCTGGGCAAAGCTGCCGCGGGTGCTCCGGCGTATTGTGCTGGCGGTTTTCGCATTGGCTATTATTGTCTTTGCAGCTGTGGAGGGCTGCATTGTCAGCGGCTTTTTTTCAGAAGGAGCAGACGATTTGGATTATATTATCGTATTGGGGGCGCAGGTGTATGAGAGCGGACCCAGTGACGTGCTGGAATATCGGCTGGATGCAGCCTATGAGTATTTGACGGAAAATGAGGAAACCATCTGTATTGTCTCCGGCGGACAGGGAAAAAATGAGCCCTTTGCGGAGGCGGAGGGAATGTATGAGTATCTGGTGGAGAAGGGAATTCCGGCGGAACGTATTCTTATGGAAACGGAATCGTTGAATACCGAGGAAAATCTCAGATACAGCAGTGTATATTTCGATACGGAAACAGATACTGTTGGGATTGTGACAAACAATTTTCATGTGTTCCGCAGCGTTCACCTAGCGAAGCATCTGGGGATGGAGCATGTCTGCGGGATTGCGGCAGGAATTGATCCGCTGTATTTGCCGAACAATATGCTGCGGGAATTTTTCGGAGTGGGGAAGGATCTGCTGCGGGGGAATCTGTTTTCGTACAGCGCCTCATAAGGTCCGGCTATTTACGAAATGCGGTACCGGTTTCTGATTTCAACTGACAGTCGAGTGTGTTTTTTATGAAACTATGGCATAATATGAGTAAGCAATGAGCCATACAACAGGGGCAGACAGGAAGACATATTGTGCCGGCGCAGAAGATGCTGTAAGACTGCACTCTTTGGCTTTGACATCCAGGCAGACACGTCGCGCCGACGCGAAGGAGAGATATTTATCTGTTTTTGATGTTTTGATATAGGGCGGTTGCCCGCAGAAGCAGCTATGAAAGGGGAGCAAGGGTATGATTGATATGCAAAAGACCGGAAGGTTTATCACCGTATGCCGAAAAGAAAAAGGATGGACGCAGAAGCAGCTGGGGGAGCAGGTCGGCGTGTCGGATCGGGCGGTTTCGAAATGGGAGCGCGGAAAATCGTTCCCGGACATTTCGTTGCTGGAGCCGCTGTGCGAATGCTTAGGAATTAGTGTGAGTGAGTTTTTTGCAGGCAAACGGATTGAATCGGAAGAGTATCATGGGGTGACGGAGCGCATGCTTGTGGAGGCAATCGGATCCAAACGGTTATATCGTTTGGAAGCTGCTGTGCAAGTGCTGAATATATTGGCTGCACTGGCCATTGTCCTGCCTTTTCTGCTGCCACAGAATTCCTTTATCCCGGAATTGAATGTGACAAATGGTGCTTTTTGGCTTTTTGGAATCGTGCTTTGTCTCGTAACAGAGTATTTGAATAAAGCGATTCCGGCATATGAATTTCGCCGCACAAATATGTGGATTGAGGGAATCAGCGGAGCTGCGACATTCGCTTTGACAGTGGGAGCCTCATTGCTGGTGTCCGGCGGATGGAAAGCGATGCAGGGAGAATCTTTTCGGGAGAGCCTGCCGATTATTCTGATGGGGTTGGCAGGAGGTGCAATCGGAGTCGGATGCTGCCTGTTTATGACTTGGCGTAGGCGTCAGGATTGGCTAAGGGAGCAGGGTGATGAGAAGAATGAGTAGTAATGCTTCCTTTTGCGTTGAAATTGCGGCTATTATTTTGTATTATGATTAAGTAGACAATTACTATGAAAGTCCAAGAAGCGGATAAGTAAGACATAAGATAGCAAATTTCTAATTTACGTGATCGAACTTACACAACGTAGGAAATCTCTGATTTCCGTAGTCGAGCTTATGCAAAGCTGCTGCAGTCGAACGTCGAGCTTAGCAGAGTCGTTTAACAAGAAAAACATGGACGAAAAGAAGATCAGAACATGATAAGAAATCGATTAGAAGAAAGAATTTTAGAAGAGTTTCTGGAACTGACCGCGATTGATTCGGTCAGTTACCATGAGCGGCAGATGGCAGACCGCCTGACCCAAAAGCTGGAAGAACTGGGCTTTGCGGTGGAGGAGGATGATGCCGGAAGTCATTATGGCGGAAACGCCGGAAACCTCTATGGTTTCCTGAAGGGGCAGCTTCCGGGTAAACCGATTCTGCTGTCTGCCCATATGGACACGGTGCAGCCAGGCATCGGAAAGAAAGCGGTTGTAAAAGAGGACGGACGGATTGAGTCTGCCGGAGAGACCGTATTGGGCTCAGATGATGTCAGCGGCATTATCGAGATTCTGGAGGGAATTCGGAGTGTGAAAGAGGCCGGACTTCCGCATCGGGACATTGAGGTGCTGTTTCCCATCGGGGAGGAGATGCATATTCGTGGATCCGCGGTTTTTGATTTCAGCCGGATTCAGGCGAAGGAGGCCTATGTGCTGGATATGAGCGGAGCGATCGGAAGCGCTGCGCTGCAGGCGCCGTCTTTATTGACGTTTGAGATTCAGGTGATCGGAAAGGCGGCGCATGCGGGCTTTGAGCCGGAAAAGGGAATTCACGCGATTTATGTCATGAGTGAGATTATCCGCAGGCTGAAGCTGGGGCATATCAATGAGGAAACCGTGATGAATGTCGGGCAGATTGAGGGAGGAACAACGACAAACATCGTGCCGGCGTCCTGTGTCTGTCGGGGTGAAGTGCGCAGCTACAATCATGAGGAAGCACTTCAGGTGCTGAGCCTGATCGAACAGACGGCGCAGGAGACAGCACAGAAGTTTGGCGCAGGCGTGCAAGTGGATACGATGGTTCAGATGGAAACGTATCGGATCGAGAAGACGGATTCCGTTGTGCAGCGATTTGCCTCGGCATGCAGCAACTTAAGGATTCCCTGTGAACTGCGGCGGACATTCGGCGGGAGTGACAACAACAATTTTGTGAAAAACGGAATTCACGGAATCGTTCTCTCCTGCGACATGTATCAGGTTCACTCGAAAGAGGAGTATACATTTCTTTCCGATATGGTAAACGGAGCCAAGCTGGTGGCGAAGCTTATTACTGATGAGGTTTTTTCCTGACAGATATTATTATTTCAAAATCCCATACTGGCTGTCATCCACGGCTTCGAGCCACTCATTGGATCCATTTTCTCCCGGCACCTCGACCGCCAGATGAGAGAACCAGCTGTCCGGTGCAGCACCGTGCCAGTGCTTCACACCAACCGGAATGTTAATGCAGTCGCCGGGTTTCATTTCTATGGCATTTTTACCCCATTCCTGATAATATCCGCGACCAGCCACGCAGATCAGAATCTGTCCGCCGCCTTTATCAGCGTGATGAACATGCCAGTTGTTGCGGCATCCCGGTTCAAAGGTTACGTTGAAAATGCCGACCTGACTGGTAGACACAGGAGCGAGATAACTCTGGCCGATAAAATACTGAGCAAAGGCATCGTTCGGGGCGCCGATGGGAAAGACCATCTCGGCAGCGTGCGCCGCTTTGGTGTCAGCCGGAAGTTCCGCTTCTTCAGCCCAAACCTCTTTTGCCATGTTGAACACCGCCCAACCTTTCGGCCACCCCACATAAAAGGCTGTGTGGGTGATAATCGCCGCGATTTCTTTTTTCGTCACGCCGGCAGTCTTTGCGTTCTCCAGATGGTATTTCAGTGAGGAATCGGTAATTCCGGAAGACATCAGCGCCACGACCGTAATGATACAGCGTGTCTTGTGGTCAATATCCTGATTATTCCAGTTCTCGCCAAACAGAGTGTGTGAATTTATTTCTGTAAATATATCAGATCTTCTATGATAAGTTG
>JAJPZY010000132.1 GCA_021204085.1 Clostridiales bacterium
AAATGAATAAGCCCAGACCCTGTATATCTTGGGTATAGGCTTATTATACGAGGAGAAAGGATATGATTCAAAAGAAATACAGAATCTGGCAGGAGAATGAATATGATTATCCGGGTGCGTTTGGATTTATACCGAATCTGTATTCTTATATACATGAAGATGAGGAAAAAAGGCCGTGTATGCTGGTTATTCCGGGAGGTGGATACGGCTCTGTAGTACCTTCGGAAGGCGGAATTGTAGCAAAGCGTTTTTTTGAAGCAGGCTATCAGGCATTTGTATTGACCTATACGACAGACTTACTCCATATTGCCCCGTTGAAAATGCAACCGCTAAATGATATTTCCCGTGCAGTACGCTATATTCGTGCAAATGCAGAACGCTTTCAGGTAGATGCGGATCGTTTATTTGTCATCGGTTTTTCCGCGGGAGCGCATTTGGCAGGAAGTCTTGCCGTACACTGGCAGGATGTAGAAGATCAGAATTTAGCCTATAAGGAAATATCTAATAGACCGCAGGGTGTCATCTTATCCTATCCGGTCATCACAACCGGTGAATATGCGCACAAAGGTTCGGTTGATACGTTGGTGGGAGAGAATGCGTCAGAGGAGGAGCTTGCCTATTTTTCGCTGGAAAAACAGGTATCCGATCAGACACCGCCTGTCTTTCTCTGGCAAACGGTGACGGATGAGGAAGTACCGGTAAAAAACAGTATGTTGATGGCAGAGGCACTGCAGGAGAAAGGAGTTCCATTTGAATATCATCTCTTTCCAAAGGGGGCGCATGGCCTATCACTGTCCAATGAGGATTGGGAAAAAGGTAATTGGGGTGAACTTTATACAATGGAACAGATGGCGAAAGTAGCAGAAGCGATTAAAAAAGACCAGATTCCTTTGCCGGAAGAAGTAAAGGCACAGCTGGTGGCTGGCTTCGGTGATCTGGATCCATCTGCGAAAATGGAATCGGCGCCGCCAGAGCTGACGATTGGCGTGGCAATCAAAGAGGTTGCCATATGGCCTGAACTTGCGATTGCGTGGTTGGCAAGCCTGAACGATTGATTGGGAGGATACGGATATGAATAAGAAAATTGCGCGTGTTTTAGATCATAAAGGCGGTAATTATATTTTCCCGTTCTTCTGGCAGCATGGAGAGGACGAGGGCATATTGCGTGAATACATGGCCAAAATTGATGAGGCGAATATGAAGGCTGTCTGCATAGAAAGCAGGCCGCATCCGGATTTTTGCGGCCCGCAGTGGTGGCATGATATAGATATCATTCTGGATGAAGCCAGAAAACGTAAGATGAAAGTCTGGATACTGGATGACAGCCATTTCCCGACCGGATATACCAATGGGGCGATGGAATCACAGGAGAGTAATCTTCGCCGCCGCAGTATCTGGTGCAGACATTACGAACTGAAGAGTGGAGAAAAGGTGCGTATTTCTCCGGAGGAGTTGACTTCCACCAGAGAACATCCAATGAGCATGATGGAATCCATGACAAATATGCAGTATGAAGCCAGCCTGGAAAATGATAGCCGTCTTGGCGTATATGCAGTTTGCACTGAACATCCGGAAATCATAGATTTAAGTGATTTAGACGATTCGGAAAGTTTTCAGTGGATTGCTCCGGAAGGAAACTGGAAACTTTATATCCTGTATCTGTCGTATAACCAGGGATATCATCGAAATTATATCAACATGATGAATGCTTCATCGTGTCGTGTCCTGATCAATACCGTATATGAATCGCATTATGACCATTATAAAAACGATTTTGGAAAAACCATTGCCGGATTTTTTTCGGATGAACCCGAGCTTGGAAACGGGCAGCTCTATGGAACGGAAAACTATCTGGGGCATGACATTGATTTTCCCTGGAGTGATGAGTTAGATGCAGAATTGGAAAAACGTCTGGGAACGAATTATTTTGGTAAACTGATTGCCTTATGGGATAATGACCTGAATAAAGAGCAGACTGCTGAAATACGTTTTCAATATATGGACGCTGTAACAAGACTTGTACAGAAGGATTTTTCAGAGCAGATCGGTAACTGGTGTCATGAACACGGCGTTGAGTATATAGGCCATTTAATTGAAGACAATGATCAGCATTCACGCCTGGGATCTTCGTTGGGGCATTATTTCCGGGGACTCGCAGGACAGGATATGGCGGGAATTGACGATATCGGCGGCCAGGTACTTCCTCAGGGTGAAGATCTCATGATTGATCTGGGCTACTACAAACGAGATGGAGAGTTTTACCATTATATGCTTGGTAATCTTGGAAGCTCTTTAGCTGCAATTGATCCGAAGAAAAACGGCCGTACCATGTGTGAAATCTTTGGGGCGTATGGCTGGACGGAAGGCGTTCATCTGGAAAAATATCTGATTGACCACTTTACTGTTCGCGGTGTGAATTATTTTGTACCACATGCGTTTTCGGGAAAAGAATACCCGGATCCGGACTGCCCGCCGCACTTTTATGCGCACGGAAATAATCCGCAGTACCGCCATTTCGGAGAATTGATGCGATACACCAATAACGTCTGCGAATTAATCAGTGACGGGAAACGCATCACATCGGCAGCTGTTTTGTACCACGGAGAAGCCGATTGGATGGGTGAATGCATGTTTTCTCATAAAATCGGACATGTCCTGTCCGACCATCAGATAAATTATGATTATATCCCGCAGGATGTATTTGAAGAACAAGAGTACTTTCATACAGTATTCGAGGATGGATGTTTACGCGTCAACGCGCAAACTTACCCGGTTCTTTTTATACCAGGCGTGCAGTACATTCATGTCAAACTTGCTAAGGCTATTGTGAAATTACTGGATAACCGCATTAAGGTATGCTTCATTGACAGATTTCCGGAAGCAGTCATTGGCACAGGTAAGGGAAAAGACGACTGGATGGCTCAGATAGAAAGAGCGGATATGGTACCTCTTTCTGAGCTGATGGATTATACAGGTAAAAATGAACTTACAGAAGTACGTATGACACCAGACAATGACCGGATTCGTTACTGCCACTATGAATATCCGGATGGAAGCGGTGTACTGTTTGTAATAAACGAAGGAACAGATATATATGAGGGCGAGATTCAGTTTACGGACAATAGAAAGAGCTGTCTTTATGATGCATGGGATAATACAATTTCTGAATCAGAATATGATGGCCGGATCTGGAAGCTGCGCTTGGAACCGCGAAAAAGTGTTTTCCTGGTAATGGATGATTCGATTAAAAAGTCTGATGGCTCCTTCCCGATTCAGAGCTGCTCCGGAAAGGCGTCAGATCATAAAGGTCAGGTGGCATTTGATCATGAAATGTGGAAGAGAAGCCTTGCCAGGAGCATTGAATATCCGGTTTTCCATGATGAAAAAGAGATTTTATTACCGGATCGTCTGGAAGAAGAATCTCCGTTGTTCTCTGGTTACGTTCGGTATGAAAATTCCTTTACGACGAATTCGGATGAAGTGATACTGGAGATTGCAGAAGCATATGAGGGAGTAGAAGTTTTCCTTAATGGAAGGAGCCTTGGCATTCAGATTGTTCCGTGCTATCGATATCGTTTTACTCCTGAAAACGGATTGAAAAAAGGACATAATCAAATTGCAATCGAAGTGGCAACCACTTTGGAGAGAGAGAATTCTGTTTATCCAAATATGATGGGGCAGATTGAGGAAGCCACATCAAGATCCGGGATCAAGAGCAAAGTTCTGTTGCTTTCTGCTGAGGAGATATAAAAAAAGAAAAACGTAAATGAGTTTGGACGAATTTACAATATTTAAAATGTTTTTCACTATACTAAACGGCCTTTTCTTTTTATACCCTGACTTTTGCAGGAGAATAGAGTGAAAAATGCCCTCAACCCCAGTATTTATGCTGGAT
>JAJPZY010000015.1 GCA_021204085.1 Clostridiales bacterium
TTATCATAGAAGACCTAACATTTAAACTTTTACAGACTTTTTTTCATACTCCCCATCATTCTCGGAGGCAAGCGAAATTCCGTTTTCGACATCATCCTCCGTTGCTTCCTCGACGACTTCCTCGGCTACTGCCTCGGTTTCCGCCGTCTCTGCCTCTGTTTCTTCTGTTTCCTCAACGGAGGTGGTCTCAGTTGTTTCCGTGTTCTCAACGGCGACATCTTCCGTCGCTTCCTCCGTTGTTTCTATCGCCGTGGTATCCGTTTCCACATCACCGGTAGCATAGACGTTGACCGTCAAGCCCAGTATTAGGCAGAACACTAATGCCAGGGATAGAACCCGTTTGATGTTCTTTTTCATATAGAACCTCCTGCTCTTAATATTTTCTCGAAGCGCAGCTGCGCTCCTATATAAATGCAGGTTCACCCCTGGCGAGCCTTGCTATTTATATACACTCTCAAATTCCATCTGCGGTCAGCGCCTTTGCCGCTTCGCTGCGGATGGCCTCCGCCATGCGGCAGAGGTAGGTGGGGATGCCGGAATGGGAGCCGGTCTCCGCCACAGCCATAGCCATGCAACTATGACACACGTTTTTGTTCCGGCAGCTCTGACATACGCCGGAGAGTCGAATCTCGTTGGTTTGCACCACGATTTGCCGCCATGCCGGGGAGAACCCCAACTGCACAACGTCCGCTTTTGGCTCCGGAACCATGCCACAGGGGAGCATATAACCGTCCCAAGTGATCCAGAAGGAACCGCGTCCAGCGGCGCACTTGACCGTGCCGTCCACGGGATCGATGCAGCTTTCGTCCAGTCCGGGAGCGGGGATAATGCCCTGCACGGCCTGTTCCAAATAGCTCCGGTATTGCTCCGGTTCCAGAGAAAGACGCTGCTTCTCTATACTGTAGAAGGCTGCCTGCTCCGGGGTGAACCGGTTGCCGGTTCCGATGCTGTCCGCATCCCGGCGAATAGGCGGGAACATATAGGTTCCCAGCTCCAACAGCAGATTACGCTCTTTCGCAAATCGGAGGATGTCCGCCATATCGATGGCGTTGTCTGGCGTCATGGAAGCATTCAGCTTCACTTGAATTCCCGCCGCCAGCAGCAGGTCAATATTGTCCGTCACCTGACGGTAGACATTGCTCCTGCCGCAGAGCCGCCGATAGGTCTCATCACTGGCTCCGTAAAGCGTGATATTGATACGAGCCGGGGGATGGTCGGTCAGCCAACGCACTGTGTCCTCTGTGATAAGCGTTCCGTTGGAGTTGACGGAGATCAGAAGTCCCTTACGGTGCAGATACTCGTACAGTGCCCGGAAGTCCGGCCACAGGAACGGCTCGCCGCCGGTCAACAGCAGGAATAGCGTTCCCGCATCCACGGCTTCGTCGCCGATACACTTCCACTGTTCCAGCGTCAGGATAGGGCGGGAATGAGCCGCCACCTCGGCAGGCGTTTTGCGGACGTAGCACATCTTACAGGCCAGATTGCATACCGGCGACAGCTCGAAGATGCCGCTAAGAGGCAGCCTGTCCCGCCGCGCACGGGCGTTGAGCATCGTAGTCAGCGGGCGTTCATCCTGTTTCATGCAATTCCCCCTTCCGCAGCGCCACCTCCAGCACCTGTACCGCACGAACATCAGGCATGCAGCGCAGACGGTAAACCGGGACGGCTGAAATCAGCTCTGTCAGCAGGTCGCACAGACGATTGACCTGCTCCGGCTGGCTATGATTCAGAGAAACCTGCAAAAACAGCTTTTTGAACGCCTCCGATGTTGAAACAGCTGTCACCCGGTTTTCCTGCGCCTGTTCCAACAGAATAATCGCCCGGATCGGCGCATCTGCCCGGACAAAGTAGCCGGAGGAACCGGCGTAGGGTGAGCCGTAGGCACGCCAGCCGTTTTCCTCTTTCGCTACGATAGCCCGGTCGCCGTTGATGATCTCGCTGCCCCGATGTTCCCGCCACAGCTCCGCCTGGGTGCTTTTGCCGACCCCGGAATCTCCGGTAAACAGCAGTCCGCCAAAGGGGGAGGTGACAAGGGACGCATGGAGGAAAAAGCGGTGATGCAGGAGCAAAATCTGCTCCACAGGCGTGTGAATCAGGCAGCCCCGCAGTGCGGCAAAATGCCCCTCGATGCGAGGATAATACCGCACCTGAACCGCCGCGCCGTCAGGGGAAACCGCCGTCTCGCACTCGTCCACACTGTCGTCAGGGCGGAACGCGATGCACACGTCCGGGTTCTCACCGGTACAGAAGAATGGGGTGAACTCGGTGTCAACCGTTACATTTCCACCCGTTGCAAATTGGAAAACTAAACCGCCGATGGACAAAGATATGTTTTGCATCAGGAGAGGAACATTTTAATGCTGCCCTGCCAATAGCAATAGCTCTCAAAATCGTCGTCATTAAAGTCTGTGAGTGTGCAGGTCAGACGGTCAGAATCTGTAAAATATCCCCACAAGCTGTTCCACAACTGCGCTGCTTCAATTCCCTTCTCAGCGCACCCCGCCGCTATACTCTGAGACAATACAAACGGCTCATAGTACAGGTCTGGCGCTATATATTCCTTTTTCATGTCAATCAAACCCTTTCTGCTTTCATTTTTATTGATAAATCCTGACTACAGCGACCTCACCCATCAGGGTACTGTCGGAAAGCGTGTAGCTCCCCCCTGCTGTCAGGCTGTCAATCGTAATTGTGTAGGACGTGCCACCGAAATACTGACCGGCCATGTCACAGTGGTAAACCACTGTCAGGCTTGTCAGGGCGCTGTCTCCCGTGTTGGTGATAATGGCATCGGAGCCGCTGACCGTCATTTCAATGCTGTCGGACAGCAACACATCCTCATCTATATATTCCTCTGAGGTGCATACCAAAGAGGTACAGGTCACGGACGAATCCAGCGTCTGGTTCTCCGTGTCGAAAATCTCCGCCGTAGCTCCCGCCGGGAGGTCATAGACTGCAAAGTTTACTTCCGTACCGTCGGACATGGTAGCGATCAGGGTGGCCGATATCAGATAGCTGTCGGAGCTGTTGGTGACCTCCAGGCTGGCAATCTCCTCGGCATATTCGCCACCGCAGTCCGGGTTCAGGATGGAGGAGGTATAAACAGAACTGAGTTCCAGGCTGCCTGATCCTTCAATTTCTGGAAGCCCTTCCGTTTCCTCTTCTACTGATAAGCTGTCTTCTGCCACGGATAGGCTATCCTCTGCTTTATCATTATCATCTCCTGTCCCGAACCGAAATTGGAGGAATAACACAACAACCAGTGCAGCAACAATAATCACCAGAGCAATAATTGTGCGGCGGATCCTTTTCATCCGCATCCTTTTCTGTCTTCGGTTTAGAGGCTTTTTATTCTTACTGCTCATAAAAGACCCCGCTCCTTTAATTTCCCAAGGAAGCGTTTCACATCCTGTTCTGCCCGATCCTGTTCCACCTCATATTTTTCCATCAGTGTGGTTACCAGATCATTAAATTCGCATCCTTCCTGGAGTTTTCTAACCAGCAGTTCACCACTCTCCGTTAAGGTAATCAGTCCAGGGTTATCCTTTGCGACTTTACCCGTAGGAATTAGTATAGTCTCGCCTGCAACCTTACGTATAACCAGTTCACTGTCTATTCTCATTCCTTGATACCTCAAATCTAAATCATCCACTTGTCCTGACAAATAATCCCCACAGAATTTGGCTATGGAACATTACCATTAATCTGATAAAATTTAATGCATATTTTTTTACTGGAACAGGAACAGTCTCATTTTTTTATTCCCGGTTCATATGTCCGGAGATAACTTCAAGAGTTTGTACAACTAATATTTTGATATTTTTAATTTCATAGAGTTAACCCACCTATGAAAAATTCTTGACAGGCAATAGAGAAAGCCCGGAATC
>JAJPZY010000094.1 GCA_021204085.1 Clostridiales bacterium
GGCTCTGCATAATAATACTCGTATTGCGACCCTGCTCTTACCCCAATCCTGAAATTTCCATCGTCAAGTGTCGTTTCTGTGGTATCGTGCATAAGTGCATACAGAAAAATCGCTGCCAGGAAAAACAAAACAGAAAAAATGCAATAAATAGAAAAGCAGATGGTTCTCAGCTTCCGGTCCTTTTCCTGATCACGCAATTTACGCAACTGAAGCCAAAAATTTACACCAATCAGCAGCAGAGGTATAAACCAAAACAGCAGGACGTACCAGTTATTTACCCATTCGCGGTACTCAAGCTGCTGTCCTCCGGTTATTATTTTCCCAATATAGTAAAGTACTGACATCATACCCCATACAGCAATAATACCAGTGTTTACTTTCATTCTGATACGCACTTTGAATCCTCCACCAACGTTAATCAATATCTAACTATTGCAATCAATAAGACATATATCCTTTTCCCCAAAACGGTCTGCCAAGCCAATATCCAAGTTCACATTCATCATCCCTCTTCGTCATATCAGTATTATGACCGTTCAGTTTCAGTCCAATGGCTCCAATGGCCTTATTATCCTGTTTCAGACAGACTGCATAACTCTCTACTCCATTGAACACATTTTCAATTACGCCTCAGCTTTCCTCAACGTCTTGATGCGGCGGTCATCCGGCAATCGGCCCCACCTGCGGATCGCTAGCATGTTCATATAAACTCTCAGCATCTTCTATATTCCAAGCTCTCAAAATCAGTCTTCTGTTTTTAAAATCATTAGCCTTCTCCTCATATTCCGATCTTTCGCTCTTCATAACTCCTGAAAAATTGCAAATTTAAAATATCCAATATCATAAATCCGCATCTCCGCGCAAAATCATTTCCATATTTTGCACAAGAAATTCCTGCGCCTGCTGATCATATAATACCAGAAAATACTCTGCGCCATTAAAACTCACTCTTTTTTCCGCTCGAATGCCAATCTGAATTCCCTTTTCTGTCGGCATGGTCTGTGTTTTCCCGCTTCCCCGATTTACTTCCTCCGTGAGGAATCCATTCTTTTTCAGCCACTGTACAATTGGTTTGTAGGAAAGTTTCTGGTACACAGTATCATCTACCTTCTCATTGATCTGTGCAACAATCTTTGAAATCGCCTTATCCTCCTGATAAACAAAAGCAGACAATGCCTCCGGCGGAAAAGCTGCCTTCTGGCTTTTTCTGGGTTTGCTTCCGATAAATCCCCCGTTTCTGCGGACTTCCTCCAACACTTCTTTTACAAAATACATACACCGGATCACATTCGGGTTGTTCAAAACGGAATCCTCCTCCGCCGGCATATTATTCACCGGATTATTCCCGTCTGCAATTCTCTGTAAATAAGTGATTGCCATATCCAGTTTCTTCTGATCAAGCTGCTCCATAAAAATATCCCTCCCGCTTCTATGTTATCGTTAAACTGTGATTTTCACACGGAAAATTTAATAATTGACCGTGCACGTTTGATTATTCTGTTTTGTATCATAGCAAATCATTGCACTATTTCTATTTTCTCTGAGGTTTAAGCCATGCAATACTCTTCTATATTCCTCTCAATCATCTGTGTTTCCAGAGGATGCTGCGATGTCTCATAGGTAATTATTAAATTTTTACCTAGTATAATTCCATTGCGTTGATACATTTCAATTTTCCTGAGTGCGCGTTCACAATAATCTTTTTGATCCATCATACCAAGATGCTCCCAAAATATCTCTTTCCGCTTCCTCACATTCAAAATCGTAAAATCCGGATAAACAGTTCCTAAGCCGCGAAGTGTTACAGGGGCTTCATACCGGTAAGAAATCGCTTTCTGTATAAGTGTATCCGCAATTATTTTTTCTGATTTGGATCGCACTCTTTCACCTCTGTTTGTATATATTACAGCTGTACCTTCCGCAAACAATTTTCCTTCATATGCTACGCTGTTCCATTGCTCTGCGTATTCACGGTCTGTAAGAATTCTTTGATGCACAATCTTCTTTCTGTAAGGATTCAGCATTTCATACAGATGTTCCGCTTCCTGTTTTTCATAAAGATCTATCAATTTATCAACATAGCCTAATCTTTTTTCCAAAGCTTTAAGTAAGGTTTCATCATAATCTCTCTGGGCAAGGTCATGCACAAGCTTTTCATCACGCTTTTTGATATATACCCCTCGTTCAGACTTTTTATCCTCTATAGCATGTTTTAAATAAATTGCTTCCGTCTCGCTTACATTTTGACTTTGAAGCATTTGTTTTAGTTCTTTTTGTTTGGATTCTTTTTGTATTGCTTCTTTTTGTTTGGATTCTTTTCGTTTTGATCTGTATGGTCGGTAATAATATTGTACACTCTGCCCGCAGTGCGAAATTCTAAGATTTCCTGCAGGTGCACTTTCTAGTGAATTTCTAAGTAACATAATCATGGAACTTAGGCTTTCCTTCTCTTGTATTAAAACCTCCAATACCCCCATATATAACGCCTCCTTCGTTTTTTGACCACACCGGTCACCTCATTTATAAATCTGTATCTCTATGGTATCTTCTCCTTCTATTTCATCCATAAGCCACAATCTCTACGGACTGACTTGCTATTCTCATCTGTCTCGTCCGTATTTCTCCGCAACCTCTACGGACTGACTTGCTATCTTCGCTAGCCTCGTCCGTATTTCTCCGCCGCCTCTACGGACTGGCTTGCTATCTTCGCTAGCCTCGTCCGTATTTCTCCGCCGCCTCTACGGACTGGCTTACCTTCTTCGCACCTCTCGTCCGTATTACTCCGCTACTTTTACAGACTGGCTCGCTGTTTTTTCCTGTCTCGTCCGTATTCCCCTACAACCTTTACGGACTGACTCGCCTTCTTCACACCTCTCGTCCGTATTACTCCCGTGACTACTACGAATTACCCCGTCAGCTTTACCTCCCTCGTCCGTACACTGCTCCAATTTGCACGATCAGCTCTGGCTATTCCTTATTTTTAGCCGCATCACCTCCGTTTTTCCGTATCACATACCCCCCAATACTTAATAACCTTTTAAATCCTGCAAAAAGTCTTTGCCCTACCCTTCCCTATGGCAACAATATCTCCTGCTTATATCACACAGATCATGAAACAATCAAACAATACTAAGCCACTCGGAATTATAATTAGAATAAGAATTATAATTAAATTTACAAACAGATTTATAATCAGAATAATAATTTAATGAAATAACTGTTTAATGAAATAAGAGTCTAACAAAATAACAGCCTTGCAAAATAACAGCCTAATAAAATAACAGTCTTGCAAAATAACAGTCTTGTAAAATAGCAGTCTTGCAAAATAACAGTCTTGTAAAATAGCAGTCTTGCAAAATAGCAGTCTTGCAAAATAGCAGTCTTGCAAAATAGCAGTTCAAAATAAGAAAAAAAACTATGTTATATTCAGATTTAACTTAAGATATGTATTTATGAACTATTTAAGATATGTATGATAAGTTGCCCGCATCGGCGAACGATGCGGGCAACAACTGGATGATCACGAAACCACCCAAATGAATTTTAAATTAATAACCAGTAATATTAACTATTACTCGATGATAGTAGCAACACGGCCGGAACCAACGGTACGTCCACCCTCACGGATAGCGAAGGTAAGACCCTGCTCCATAGCGATCGGATGAATCAGCTCGATGCTCATCTCTACGTTATCACCAGGCATGCACATCTCGGTGCCTTCCGGAAGATTGATAACGCCGGTAACGTCAGTTGTTCTGAAGTAGAACTGCGGACGATAGTTGTTGAAGAAAGGTGTATGACGGCCACCCTCGTCCTTGGTCAGAACGTATACCTGAGCGGTAAACTTAGTGTGGCATGTCACGCTGCCGGGTTTAGCGACAACCTGTCCACGCTCGATGTCGGTTCTCTTGATACCACGAAGAAGAACACCGATATTATCACCAGCCTGAGCCTCGTCAAGCAGCTTACGGAACATCTCGATACCGGTAACGGTAGTCTTCTGAGTTTCCTCTTTAATACCAACAATCTCAACTTCCTCGTTAAGATGAAGAGTACCACGCTCAACTCTACCTGTAGCAACTGTACCACGACCGGTGATAGTGAATACATCCTCAACCGGCATAAGGAACGGCTGATCTGTTGCACGCTGCGGATCCGGGATATACTCATCAACAGTGTCCATGAGCTCCATGATCTTGTCGCCCCACTCGCTCTGAGAATCCTCAAGAGCCTTCAGAGCGGAACCCTGGATGATCGGGCAATCATTGAATCCATACTCCTCAAGCTGCTCTGTGATCTCCATCTCAACGAGCTCAAGAAGCTCCTCATCGTCAACCATATCGCACTTGTTCATGAATACTACGATATACGGAACACCTACCTGACGGGACAGAAGGATGTGCTCCTTTGTCTGAGCCATAACACCGTCAGTAGCAGCTACAACCAGGATAGCGCCGTCCATCTGAGCAGCACCGGTGATCATGTTCTTTACATAGTCTGCATGGCCGGGGCAGTCAACGTGTGCATAGTGACGCTTCTCGGTCTGATACTCTACGTGAGCGGTAGAAATTGTGATACCACGCTCTCTCTCTTCCGGAGCTTTGTCGATATTATCAAACTCGGTAAACGCGTTTCCGGGAACTCTCTCAGCCAGAACCTTGGTAATTGCTGCTGTCAGAGTTGTTTTACCATGGTCAACGTGGCCGATGGTACCAATATTACAATGCGGTTTGCTTCTGTCAAATTTTGCTTTTGCCATTTTAAATTCCTCCTTGATATTCTGCCTTCTTCGGGCACTTTTATTTCGTTTTCATAAACCTCGGATATTTCGATTATATTAGAAACATGCGAGTATTTCAAGGCTTATTTTGCTTTGTTAGAAATAATTTTTTCCTGTATGGACTTCGGCACCGGCTCATACTTCTCAAAGAACATGGAGTAGTTACCGCGTCCCTGTGTCTTGGAGCGCAGATCGGTTGAATAACCGAACATCTCCGCCAGCGGTACGAAGCCTCTGACGATCTTGCCGCCTCCGATATCATCCATACCTTCGATACGTCCGCGGCGGGAATTGATGTCACCGATTACATCGCCCATATACTCTTCCGGCATTGTTACTTCAACCTTCATGATAGGCTCTAACAGAACCGGATCTGCTTTGCGCATAGCTTCCTTGAAGCACATGGAACCTGCAATGTGGAATGCCATCTCAGATGAGTCAACCTCATGATAAGAACCGTCATATACAACAGCCTTAACGCCGAGTACCGGGAATCCCGCAAGGATTCCGGCCTGGGCCGCTTCCTCAATACCTGCGCCGACTGCCGGGATATACTCCTTCGGAATCGCGCCTCCGACAACCTCGGACTCAAATTTGAAGGTCTCTTCTGCATTGGCATCCATCGGCTCAAAGCGAACTTTACAGTGACCATACTGTCCGCGTCCGCCGGACTGCTTAGCATACTTATACTCCTGATCCACAACTTTTGTGAAGGATTCCTTGTATGCAACCTGCGGAGCACCTACATTTGCTTCTACCTTAAACTCACGAAGCAGACGATCTACGATAATCTCCAGATGAAGCTCACCCATACCTGCAATAATAGTCTGACCGGTCTCCGGATCAGTGTGTGCCCGGAATGTCGGATCCTCCTCAGCAAGTTTTGCAAGCGCCTCACCCATCTTGCTCTGGCCGGCTTTCGTCTTCGGCTCAATCGCCAGCTCGATAACCGGATCCGAGAACTCCATGGACTCAAGGATTACCGGATGCTGCTCATCGCAGATCGTGTCGCCTGTTGTGGACATTTTGAAACCAACCGCAGCCGCGATATCTCCGGCATAAACTTTATCAAGCTCCTGCCGCTTGTTCGCATGCATCTGAAGGATACGTCCGACACGCTCCTTTTTACCTTTTGTCGCGTTCAAAATATAGGAACCGGAATTCAATGTACCGGAGTATACACGGAAGAATGCCAGTTTTCCTACAAACGGATCGGTCATAATTTTAAATACCAGCGCGGAGAACGGCTCCTCATCGGAGGAATGTCTCTCCAGCTCATTGCCCTCCATATCCGTTCCCTTGATAGACGGAATGTCGGTGGGAGCCGGCATAAACTCTACAACTGCATCCAGCATCTTCTGAACACCCTTGTTACGGTAAGCAGTACCGCAGCAAACCGGGACAGCACGGCACTCACAGGTAGCTTTGCGCAAAGCAGCCTTCATGTCCTCAACGGACGGCTCCTCGCCCTCAAGATACATGAGTGTCAGATCATCATCCAACTCACAGATTTTCTCAACCAGCTCCTCATGATAAAGCTCTGCTTCATCTGCCATATCCTCCGGGATCGGAACGATGGAAATATCTTCACCCTTTTCATCATTATAGATATAGGCCTGCATCTCAAACAGATCGATGATTCCCTTGAAATCATCTTCCTTGCCGATCGGCAGCTGCAGACAAATTGCGTTCTTGCCCAGACGGGTACGAATCTGATCAACAGCTCCGTAAAAGTCTGCGCCCATGATATCCATCTTATTGATGAATGCCATACGCGGGACATTGTAGGTATCAGCCTGACGCCATACATTCTCTGACTGCGGTTCTACGCCGCCCTTTGCGCAAAAAACGCCGACAGCGCCGTCCAGCACTCGAAGAGAACGCTCTACTTCCACTGTAAAGTCAACATGGCCGGGGGTATCAATGATATTGATACGGTGCTCAAGAGCTCCCGGTGCCGGCTTATTCTCCTTCTGCAGAGTCCAGTGGCATGTGGTCGCGGCAGATGTGATGGTGATACCTCTCTCCTGCTCCTGCTCCATCCAGTCCATGGTAGCGGTGCCCTCATGTGTATCGCCGATTTTGTAGTTGATACCAGTGTAATAAAGGATTCTCTCTGTCAAAGTGGTCTTACCCGCATCGATATGAGCCATAATACCAATATTTCTGGTTCTCTCAAGCGGATATTCTCTTCCTGCCATAGTGATTCCCTCCTAGAACTAGAACCTGAAATGGGAGAAAGCCTTGTTGGCTTCTGCCATTTTGTGCATATCTTCCTTACGTTTTACAGATGCGCCTGTGTTATTTGCCGCATCCATAATCTCATTTGCTAATCTCTCTGCCATGGTTTTCTCGCCTCTTTTGCGGGAAAACATGGTCAGCCAGCGCAGCGCCAGTGTCTGGCGGCGCTCCGGACGTACTTCGATCGGTACCTGATACGTTGCACCGCCGATACGTCTTGCCTTTACCTCAAGTACAGGCATCACGTTATTCATCGCTTCCTGGAATACTTCCAGAGCCGGCTTGCCGGTCTTCTCAGCGATACGGTCGAACGCTTTGTATACAATCTTCTGGGCTACGCCCTTTTTGCCGTCCAACATGATATTGTTGATCAGCTTCGTAACCACTACGTCATTATACAAAGGATCGGCTAAAACTTCTCTTTTCTGAATATGTCCTCTACGTGGCACGGTCCTTCCCTCCTTAACCATTTTTTTCGATTAATTCAACGGTACTCACATCTCTTACTCCTGTGTTCGTGCGGGAACAATCTATCTGATGAGAAAATAGAATTCCAACACTAACAATAGTACAATGTGATACTATTGGTCATCGCAGCATTCTTACTTCTTCGCTGCTTTCGGTCTCTTAGCGCCATATTTGGAGCGAGCCTGACGTCTGTTTGCAACGCCTGCTGTATCCAATGTGCCGCGGATGATATGATATCTGGTACCCGGAAGGTCCTTGACACGACCGCCGCGGATCAACACGACACTATGCTCCTGCAGGTTATGTCCTTCACCGGGAATATAGCTTGTCACTTCGATTCCGTTGGAAAGACGAACTCTGGCAATCTTTCTAAGAGCTGAGTTAGGTTTTTTAGGCGTAGCTGTCTTCACAGCCGTGCAGACACCGCGCTTCTGCGGAGAAGACGCATCGGTCGGCTTTTTCTGCAGGGAATTGTAACCCTTCTGCAATGCCGGCGCTGTTGACTTCTTCACGGATGTCTGGCGACCTTTTCTTACTAACTGATTAAATGTTGGCATTCTATTCACCTCCTGTTTTAATGATAAAATAATATAACTGTGTTTTCACACAGACACCAGAGTATTATATTAAATCGCTCTGATGTTGTCAAGCATTTTCTGTCTCCCCGACAGTTTCTGCCGGCTCATCCATAATATCCTGCGCAGTCTCCTCCAAATCCCCGGATTCCGACAGGTACTCTTCCTCATCAAGGTTCATATCGCCGAAATCAATCTCGTCATTCGCATCGAAATCGGAGTCAAGACGTATGGAACGATACCGTTTCATACCGGTACCGGCAGGGATAAGCTGACCGATGATCACGTTTTCCTTAAGGCCGATCAGCGGATCCGCCTTGCCCTTTATAGCTGCATCCGTCAGAACCTTTGTGGTTTCCTGGAAGGATGCTGCGGACAGCCAGGACTTCTTCGCCAGAGACGCCTTGGTAATACCAAGCAATACCTGCTTTGCATCTGCCGGCTCTTTGCCTTCCGCCTCAAGCTGAGCATTGGCGTCCTCATACTCAAGAACATCTACCAATGTACCCGGAAGGAAATCCGATGCTCCGTTGTCCTCAATGCGGACATTTTTCAGCATCTGACGGACAATCACTTCTACATGCTTATCGTTAATTTCCACACCCTGAAGGCGATATACACGCTGCACCTCACGAAGCAGGTAATCCTGAACCGCCCGAATGCCCTTGATCTTAAGAATATCATGCGGGTTTACGCTACCTTCAGTCAGCTCATCGCCGGCCTCCAGCACCTGATCATCCATAACCTTGATACGGGAACCATACGGGATCAGATACGTCTTTGCCTCGCCTGTCTCAGGATTGGAAACAACGATTTCCCGTTTTTTCTTCGTATCCTTTATCGAAACTTTACCGGCGATTTCAGTGATAATCGCAAGTCCTTTCGGCTTTCTGGCCTCAAACAGCTCCTCGACACGGGGAAGACCCTGTGTGATATCGTTTCCGGCCACGCCGCCGGTGTGGAACGTACGCATCGTCAGCTGTGTACCCGGCTCACCGATCGACTGGGCAGCGATAATACCAACAGCCTCACCAACCTGTACAGCCTGACCGGTCGCCATATTTGCTCCGTAGCATTTCGCGCAGATTCCGACATGGGAGCGGCAGCTCAAAACAGTACGGATTTTGATCCGTGTAAGCGGTTCGCCCGCTTCATCAACACCCTTGCTCATAATCAGAGCAGCACGTTTCGGCGTGATCATGTGATCTGCCTCGATCAGAATGTTGCCGTCCTTATCATAAATGTTTTCGCAGGCGAAACGTCCGGTAATCCGCTCCTGCAGATTCTCGATTTCCTCTTTTCCGTCCATAAATGCATATACATACATGCCCGGAATTTCTTCCTGACCGGCGCTGCAATCTACCTCACGGATAATCTGATCCTGAGATACATCTACCAGCCGTCGGGTCAGATAACCGGAATCCGCGGTACGAAGAGCGGTATCAGACAATCCCTTGCGCGCGCCGTGTGCGGACATGAAATACTCCAGTACATCAAGGCCCTCACGGAAGTTAGACTTGATCGGCAGCTCGATCGTGCGTCCCGTAGTATCAGCCATCAGTCCGCGCATACCTGCAAGCTGTTTAATCTGCTTATCCGAACCACGGGCACCGGAATCAGCCATCATATATATATTGTTGTACTTATCAAGGCCGGAAAGCAGCTCCTTCGTCAGGATATCATCCGTATCCTTCCAGGTCTCAATAACTTCCTTGTAACGCTCTTCCTCTGTGATCAGACCACGTTTATAGTTTCTGGTAATCACATCAACCGTATCCTGCGCCTGCTTAATCAGCTCCGGCTTCTTTGCCGGCACGGTCATATCGGAAATGGATACCGTCATCGCTGCCTGCGTGGAATACTTATAGCCCATGGACTTAATATCATCCAGCACTTCTGCGGTACGTGTAGCGCCATGAAGATTGATTACCTGCTCAAGGATCTTTTTTAATCCTTTTTTGCCCACATGGAAATCCACTTCATACTTCAGCGCATTCTCCTCCACGCTGCGGTCGATCAGGCCAAGATCCTGCGGAAGAATCTCGTTGAAAAGCATACGTCCGAGAGTTGTCTCCACCATAGCGGAAATATGCCTGCCCTCAAACTCGCCCTCGCGGTGTACATACAGCTTCTGGTGAAGTGTGATTGACCCGTTTTCGTAAGCGAGGATCGCCTTGTTGGTGTTCTCAAAATAGTGGCCAATAAGATCTTCAATCGTGCACACTACAATCCTGCGGCGTTCCGCATCAACATTTACGCGGACAAAGGAATCCTTTGACAAAACCAGATGCTCTTCCTTATAAGCTTTCAGAGCTTCCTGCGCCTCCTCCAGGCTTTCATAGGAAGCCGCTGCTTTTGCAAGCGCATCCTGAGATTCACGGAAAGTACGGATTGCTTCATTCACATAAAAATCTTTTCCCGGAAGTTCTGCCGGCTCACTGCCTTCCTCCGTCTCCTTCACGCCAAACTCAGCCGCCACAAGCGCTTCCTGCTCCATCCCCGTGTAATCCGGATATTTATGCATCGTAAGATAATAAATACCAAGTACCATATCCTGAGACGGAACTGCCACCGGGCCGCCGTCTGACGGCTTCAGCAGGTTATTCGGAGACAGCAGCATAAACCGGCACTCCGCCTGCGCCTCTACCGACAACGGAAGATGCACAGCCATCTGGTCACCGTCGAAGTCAGCGTTAAATGCGGTACAAACCAGCGGATGAAGTTTGATTGCTTTTCCTTCCACCAGGATCGGCTCAAACGCCTGAATTCCGAGCCGATGCAATGTCGGCGCACGGTTCAGCATCACCGGATGCTCTTTGATCACGTCTTCTAGGACATCCCAGACTTCCGGCTGCAGCTTTTCTACCATCTTTTTAGCGCTCTTGATATTATGAGCCGTACCGTTGCTTACCAGTTCCTTCATTACAAAAGGCTTAAACAGCTCGATTGCCATCTCTTTCGGCAAACCGCACTGGTAAATCTTTAATTCAGGTCCGTCAACGATAACCGACCGGCCGGAATAGTCCACACGTTTTCCCAGCAGGTTCTGCCGGAAACGGCCGGACTTTCCTTTCAACATATCGGAAAGGGACTTTAACGCACGGTTGCCCGGTCCGGTAACCGGTCTGCCGCGGCGTCCGTTATCGATCAATGCATCTACAGCCTCCTGCAGCATGCGCTTCTCATTGCGGACGATGATATCCGGAGCTCCCAGCTCCAGCAGTCTGCGAAGACGATTGTTACGGTTAATAATTCTTCTATATAAATCATTCAGGTCAGACGTGGCAAAACGGCCGCCATCCAACTGAACCATCGGGCGCAGATCCGGAGGAATTACCGGGATGACGGTCATGATCATCCACTCCGGCTTGTTCCCGGACTCACGGAAAGACTCCACCACTTCCAGTCTCTTGATAATTCTGGCCCGCTTCTGGCCGGTTGCAGTTTTTAACTGCGCTTTTAACTCCGCAGAATCTTTTTCCAGGTCAATTGCTTTTAAAAGCTCCATCACAGACTCTGCACCCATGCCGACACGAAAGTCCTTACCGTATTTTTCTCTGGCTTCCTGATACTCCGGCTCAGATAACACCTGTTTATACTGCAGATCTGTGCTGCCCTTATCCAGCACGATATAGGAAGCAAAGTACAATACGCGCTCCAGCACTCTCGGAGAAAGGTCAAGGATCAGTCCCATACGGCTGGGAATCCCCTTGAAATACCAGATATGAGAAACCGGCGCTGCCAGTTCAATATGTCCCATACGCTCTCGACGTACATTCGATTTTGTAATCTCAACACCGCAGCGGTCGCAGACCACACCCTTATAGCGGATTTTTTTGTACTTGCCGCAATGGCACTCCCAGTCTTTGCTGGGTCCAAAAATGCGCTCGCAGAACAAGCCGTCTTTTTCCGGTTTCAGGGTTCTGTAGTTAATGGTTTCCGGCTTCTTTACTTCACCGCGTGACCACTCCAGGATCTTTTCCGGAGAAGCCAGACCGATGCGGATTGCATCAAATGAAACCACCTGATTTACCTGATTATTATTTGTCTCTGGCATTATGACACTCCTTTCCTATATACTATTCTTCGAAATTATCGCTCTGCAGATCATCGAAAACGTCCATGAAAGACTCTTCATCCGCTTCTTCTTCAACATCAACAAGCTCTTCCGAATCATTGAATTCCTTCTGGGTAAAGCCCCTGTCACTGAACGATTCTTTCTCATCATAATTATTGAAATCGCGGTCACCGGAGATAATGGAATTCAGGTTAGTATCTCCGTATTCACTGGTCTCCAGCAAAGTAACTTCCTTGCCGTTTTCATCCTCGAGAGTGACATCCAGGCCGAGTGCCTGCAGCTCTTTCAACAGTACCTTGAAGGATTCCGGAATGCCCGGTTCCGGAATGTTATCACCCTTGATAATGGCCTCATAAGTCTTCACACGGCCGATAACATCATCGGACTTAACTGTCAGGATCTCCTGCAGCGTATATGCAGCGCCATATGCTTCAAGCGCCCAAACCTCCATCTCACCGAAACGCTGTCCGCCGAACTGTGCTTTGCCGCCCAGAGGCTGCTGCGTTACCAGAGAATACGGGCCGGTGGAACGCGCGTGAATCTTATCATCTACCAGGTGATGCAGCTTCAGGTAGTGCATGTGGCCGATGGTAACCGGATTATCGAAATATTCACCGGTACGGCCGTCACGAAGCCATACTTTACCGTCTCTGGAAATCGGAACTCCCTTCCACAGGCTTCTGTGATCACGATTCACATCCAGATAGTCCATGACATCCGGATCAAGTTCATCCTTATATTTATCGTAAAACGTCTCTCCGCCGTCCTCAGCCTCATCCGCATCAAACGGAAGATTGACATAGTCATTGGCCAGATCCAGCGTATCCATAATATCCGCCTCATTCGCACCGTCGAAAATCGGCGTGGAGATATTAAAGCCCAGCGCTTTCGCAGCCAGGGAAAGGTGGATCTCCAACACCTGTCCGATATTCATACGCGAAGGAACGCCCAGAGGGTTCAGCACAATATCCAGCGGTCTGCCATTCGGAAGGAACGGCATATCCTCAACCGGCAATACGCGGGAGACAACACCCTTGTTTCCGTGACGGCCGGCCATTTTATCACCGACAGAAATCTTTCTCTTCTGAGCGATATAAATGCGGACAGCCTGATTTACGCCCGGAGACAGCTCATCACCGTTCTCTCTGGTAAACACCTTGGCATCCACGACAATACCGTACTCGCCATGAGGAACCTTAAGGGAAGTATCCCGTACTTCACGCGCCTTTCCTCCGAAAATCGCACGGAGAAGGCGTTCTTCAGCGGTCAGCTCAGTCTCACCTTTTGGAGTAACCTTTCCTACCAGAATATCACCTGCGCGGACTTCCGCGCCAATTCGGATAATACCTCTCTCATCCAAATCTTTCAGGGCGTCATCACCCACTCCCGGAACATCACGGGTAATCTCCTCAGGTCCCAGCTTAGTATCACGGGCTTCCGCCTCATACTCCTCAATATGAATGGAAGTATAGACATCGTCCTGTACAAGTCTCTCAGAAAGCAGGACGGCATCCTCGTAATTATATCCTTCCCAGGTCATAAAGCCGATCAGCGGATTCTTGCCGAGGCCGAGCTCGCCGTTCGCCGTGGACGGACCGTCCGCGATCACCTGTCCGGCATCCACATGATCACCCTTGAAAACGATCGGTCTCTGATTATAGCAGTTTGACTGGTTGCTCCGGGTAAACTTTGAAAGCTTATACACCTCTCTGCTTCCGTCATCATCATATTTAATCTGAATCTCGCTGGAGCAGGAACGTTCCACCACACCGGCGCGCTTTGCAAGCACGCAAACGCCGGAGTCTACAGCCGCTTTATTCTCCATACCGGTGCCGACTACCGGCGCCTCCGTTGTCAAAAGCGGTACTGCCTGACGCTGCATATTAGCACCCATCAGGGCCCGGTTCGCGTCATCATTCTGCAGGAACGGAATCAAAGCCGTCGCAACAGAGAATACCATCTGAGGAGAAACATCCATGTAATCGAAAAGGCTGCGCTCATATTCCTGCGTCTCTTCACGATAACGGCCGGAAACCATCTTGCGGACAAAATATCCGTTCTCATCCAGCTGCTCGTTCGCCTGTGCCACATGATAATTATCTTCCTCGTCGGCAGTCATATATACTACTTCATCCGTAACCCTCGGGTTCTTAGGATCCGATTTATCTATTTTTCGGTACGGAGCTTCTACAAAACCATACTGATTGATGCGCGCGTAGGAAGCCAACGAGTTGATCAGACCGATATTCGGTCCCTCAGGCGTCTCAATCGGACACATTCTTCCATAATGAGAATAGTGAATATCACGCACCTCAAATCCGGCACGGTCTCTGGAAAGTCCTCCCGGTCCCAATGCAGAAAGACGGCGCTTGTGTGTCAGCTCGCCCAGCGGGTTGTTCTGGTCCATAAACTGGGACAGCTGCGAAGAACCGAAAAACTCCTTTACAGCAGCAGTCACCGGCTTAATATTGATCAGGCTCTGCGGACTGATCGTCTCCAGATCCTGAGTCGTCATCCTCTCACGAACCACTCTTTCCAGTCGGGACATTCCGATTCGATACTGATTCTGCAGCAGTTCTCCCACTGCGCGGATCCGGCGGTTGCCCAGATGGTCGATATCGTCATCATTGCCGATACCATATTCCAGGTGCATATTATAGTTAATGGAAGCTAAAATATCCTCCCTCGTAATATGCTTCGGAATCAGATCATGAATATTTCTGCGGATTGCATCCTTAATCTCATCCAGCGTCTCGTTTTCTTCCAGAATTTTCTCCAGGACAGGATAGTAAACCAGCTCTGTCACGCCGACTTCTTTCGGATCCACGTCAACAAAGCTTGTGATATCCACCATCAGGCTGGAGAGCACGCGAACATTACGTTCCTCTGTCTGAATCATGACATACGGCGTTGCCGTATTCTGGATACGGTCTGCCAGCTCACGGTCCACAGTCACACCCGCCTCGGCGATAACCTCGCCGGTGGACGGATCCACTACATCCTCAGCCAGCACATGACCCGCAATGCGGTTACGGAACATCAGCTTTTTGTTAAATTTATATCTGCCGACTTTCGCCAGATCGTATCTTCTGGGGTCAAAGAACATCGCCATGATCAGGCTCTCTGCACTCTCCACGGAAAGAGGCTCACCCGGGCGAATCTTTTTATACAGTTCAAGAAGACCCTCCTGATAATTGGTCGCGACATCCTTGCCGAAGCTTGCAAGGATCTTAGGCTCTTCGCCAAAAAGGTCAAGGATCTCCTGATTCGTCCCCACACCCATGGCACGAATCAATACCGTAATCGGCACTTTACGTGTACGGTCTACACGCACATAAAAAACGTCATTGGAATCTGTCTCATACTCTAACCACGCACCGCGGTTCGGAATAACAGTACAGGAATACAGTTTTTTCCCGAGCTTATCATGTGTAATTCCGTAATAAATACCCGACGAGCGAACCAGCTGACTGACAATTACACGCTCTGCACCGTTTATTACGAAAGTACCCGTCTCTGTCATCAATGGCAGATCACCCATAAAGATTTCATGCTCATTGATCTCATCCGCCTCTTTATTATAGAGTCTGACTTTGACTTTCAGCGGAGCCGCATAGGTGGCATCACGTTCTTTGCACTCCGGAATGGTGTATTTTACATCATCTTCACAAAGTTTAAAGTCTGTAAACTCCAGGCTCAGATGACCGCTGTAGTCCGCAATCGGGGAAATATCGTCAAACACTTCCCGAAGTCCCTCAGTCAAGAACCAGTTGTAGGAATCCTTCTGGACTTCGATCAGATTCGGCATTTCCAAAACCTGTTTCTGTCTGGAATAACTCATACGTGTTACATTCCCGCTTTTGACCGGACGTATCCTGTTTTTCTCCATAGACGTTTCACCTCTCGTTATATTTTCGCAGCTATTCGAAATCAGGCTCAAAAAGGGCGCACGACACCCCTGAAACCGCAATAGCGCATTTACTATAATATCACAGTACTTTTTCGGGGTCAAGAGTGAATTTCAGAAAAATTGCAGAAATGTTCGACGATTGTTGGACAAATGCGGAAGGCGTATAGACATAAAACAAACTAACATTTTCCATTTTTCACACATTTCATACAATCAAAAGAGAAAAGAAGACCCACAGGAAATATTTCCCCGTGAGTCCCCTAAAAAGTGTTCAAATTACACAATGATTACTTACTTTAATGTAGCCTTAGCGCCCTCAGCCTCAAGTTTTGCCTTGATATCCTCAGCCTCAGCCTTCTCGATGCCTTCCTTAACTGCCTTAGGAGCCTCGTCTACAACTGCCTTTGCCTCTTTCAGACCAAGACCGGTTACCTCACGGACAACCTTGATAACCTTAACCTTGTTCGGGCCAACCTCTGTCAGCTCTACAGTGAACTCAGTCTGCTCCTCAACCTCAGCTGCCTCGCCGCCAGCTGCTGCTACAACAACACCCGCTGCTGCAGATACGCCGAACTCTTCCTCACATGCTTTTACAAGGTCATTTAACTCTAAAACGGTAAGCTCTTTAATCGCTTCGATAAATTCTGCGGTGGTTAATTTTGCCATCTTATTTTCCTCCTGAAATAATATTATTTTTTATTTACGCCCGATGTTCATCGTCAGGCAGCTTTAAAACCTACGCTTCTGCTTCTGCTGCAGCCTCTGCTCCGCCTTCGCCCTGTTCTGCGATCTGGCTGATCACACGTGCAAAGTTTGCAATCGGAGACTGGATACTTCCAAGCAGCTTGCCCAGCAGCTCTTCTCTGGACGGAACTGCGGAAATTGCCTGCATGCCGGCAGCGTCATAAAAATCGCCTTCAACTACGCCGGCCTTAATCTCAAGCTTCGGAGCGGTCTTTGCGAACTTTGCGATGATCCGTGCCGGAGCAGTCGCATCATCTTTCGAAATAGCGATTGCACTCGGTCCTTCCAGAACCGGGTCAAGCGCCGCAAAATCAGTTCCGTCAAACGCGCGTTTCATCAGTGTATTCTTATATACCTTATAAGTAACACCGGCCTCTCTCAGCTGTTTACGCAGCTGCGTGTCTTCGGCAACCGTAAGACCGCGATAATCAACAACGACAACGGCCTGTGCGCCGTCAACATTCGCCGCGATCTCCTGTACGATAGGCTGTTTCAATTCAACTTTTGCCACGATTCGTGCACCTCCTTTTATTATTTCTTTTCGCCTTAGAAAAAAAAGGAACCCCTCTGCCACAGGACAGAGGGGAGATAGAATCTCTTACACAGGCACATGTGTGCTCCGGTAAATTCCCTCGGCAGGTCAATCGTTACGCCATTCGGCACCTGCTGTCTTCGGCAATTGCTTTTGCATTATAGCATTATAAATCTGCGATGTCAACATCAATGCGATGGAACCCGAATACTACTGAAGCTTCGCCACATTCAGCTTTACGCCCGGTCCCATAGTAGAAGTCATAACGACGCTTCTCAGGAACTGGCCTTTTACTGCGCTCGGTCTCGCCTTGATAATGGCATCCATCAGCGTCTTGAAATTCTCCGTCAGCTGCTCTTCTGTAAAGGATGCTTTTCCAATTGGCACATGGATAATATTGGTCTTGTCCAGTCTGTACTCAATCTTACCTGCTTTCAGCTCGTTGATCGCTTTTGTCACATCCATAGTAACGGTACCGGCCTTCGGGTTCGGCATCAGGCCTTTCGGTCCGAGGATACGTCCGAGGCGTCCTACGATACCCATCATATCCGGAGTAGCAACAACCTTATCAAAATCCAGCCATCCTTCTTTCTGAATACGCGGGATGAACTCATCTCCACCGGCGTAATCAGCGCCTGCCGCCAGAGCCTCATCTACTTTTGTGCCCTTGGCAAACACAAGGATCTTTACGCTCTTACCGGTACCATGAGGGAGTACCACCGCGCCGCGGATCTGCTGATCTGCATGGCGTCCGTCGCAACCTGTGCGGATATGAACCTCAATGGTCTCGTCAAACTTGGCAGTTGCATTCTCTTTTACAAGCTTAATCGCGTCAGCTGTGTCATACTGAACGGTCTTGTCGATCTTCTTCGAGAGATCGGCATATCTTTTTCCTCTTTTCATGAAATAAACCTCCTGTGGTATAACGGGAGAGGCCCCTCCCACTTTTCTGTCATTATTTTCTATAATAAATTACTCAGCTACGGTAACTCCCATACTCTTGGCGGTTCCCTCGATCATGCTCATAGCCGCCTCTAAAGATCCCGCATTCAGATCAGGCATCTTCAGCTCTGCAATCTCCTGAATCTGAGCTTTTGTGATTGTAGCCACCTTCGTCTTATTCGGCGCGCCGGATCCGGACTTAATACCGCATGCCTTTTTGATCAGAACCGCTGCCGGCGGTGTCTTTGTGATGAAGCTGAAACTTCTGTCCGCATAAACCGTGATCACAACCGGGATAATAAGATCTCCCTGATCTGCCGTTCTGGCGTTAAACTGCTTGGTGAACTCAACGATGTTGACACCGTGCTGACCAAGCGCAGGACCGACCGGCGGAGCAGGTGTTGCTTTTCCGGCAGGAATCTGCAATTTGATATAACCTGTTACTTTCTTTGCCATTTGAAATGCCTCCTTTATTATATAACCGATAACCGCTCCTTTACCAACGATTCCGGTTACTGTTTCTGTATCTCTGCAAAACTGATCTCTACCGGCGTCTCGCGCCCGAACAGTTCGACATTGATGGTTACTGTCTGTTTCTTCTCATTCATAGAACGAATGACGCCGACAGTATCCTTCCATACGCCGCTGATTACCGAAACCATATCTCCAACCGCAAAATCATAAACATAATTTTCAGGCTGGATACCCAACGGCCTCATCTCAGCATCCGACAGCGGCACCGGCTTGGAACCCGGACCAACGAATCCCGTCACGCCTCTGGTGTTTCTGACAACATACCATGTATCATCATTCATATACATGTTGATGAGCACATATCCGGGAAACAGCTTTTTCTGAACCTGCTTTCTGGCTCCGTTTTTCATTTCAATTACTTCTTCCATCGGAATACGGACTTCAAGGATCTGCTCTTCCAGGTGCCGATTCTCGATGGTTTTCTCTATATCAGCTTTGACCTTATTCTCATATCCGGAATAAGTGTGAACTACATACCAGTTCGCCTCTGCCATATACTCACCTGCGCCTTCCTTAAAGATTTACCAGGAAATCGACCCCATGCTGAATTCCAAGATCCAACACCGCAATAATCACTCCTACTACGACGGAGACAATAATGACCGCAACTGTCTGTTTTGCAATGGACTCTTTATCCGGCCATGTAATCTTATGAAACTCCGCCTGAAGGCCTTTGAACCAGCTCCCCTTGGAAGCGTCCTTCTTTTTGCTCTCTCCCATTGCTTACTCCTTTATGTTCTGCTGATACTACTTGGTTTCTTTATGCAAAGTATGCTTTCTGCAGAACTTGCAGTACTTATTTACTTCCATTCTCTCCGGATGAGCTTTCTTATCCTTTGTCAGGTTATAGTTACGCTGCTTGCACTCCGTGCATGCCAGTGTGATCTTGATACGCACAGCTTCCACCTCCAATTATCCAATTTATTGCTGATTTTAGGCATAAAAAAAAGACCTGTTTCCAATGCCAATTTACTATAGCATAGAAGCACGTCTTCGTCAACTGTTTTTTTTGAACAAAAGATATCGCCATTCGCAGTACATTAAGATTTCAATCCCGGACCATATTGCAATGTTTACTTTACAGTCCGCCCGCAAATCGCTATAATGAAGTAGATGTTTTAAAGACACAAAAAGCAGGAAGGAGACAAATCATGAAAAAATCCATCAATGTAACCGGTGCGCCGGCAGCAGTCGGTCCTTACTCTCATGCGGTAAAAGCAAACGGCTTTCTCTATGTATCCGGTCAGCTCGGCCTCGATCCGGTCACCGGCATATTAGCTGACGGCATCGAAGCCCAGACCCGGCAGAGTCTCGAAAACATAAAAACCATTGTTGAGGGCTGCGGCTCCGATCTGGCAGATGTCATCAAAACCGCTATCTTCCTCGCCGATATTAACGACTTTGGTACAGTCAACAAGATCTACGCCGAGTATTTTTCCGACGAAAAGCCGGCACGTTCCTGTGTGGAAGTGGCAAATCTCCCGAAAGGCGGCCTGGTAGAAATAGAAGTGATTGCGCTGGAAAAACAATAAAATCTGTAATAAAATACAAAGTGCAGGAACTCTATATACACAATGATTTTAAATAAGGAAGGCAATCACATGGCTAAAAACTACTGCGATCCTGTCCTGATGGGACAGCGCATCAAAGAACAGCGTAAATTAAAGGGATATACCCGGGAAAAACTTTCAGAAATGGCAGACATCACTCCCCGCTTCTGTTATGACCTCGAACTCGGATGCAAAAAAATGTCCCTCAAAACTCTTTGCAGGATTGCTTCTGCGCTTTCCGTTACCACCGACTATCTCATCTTCGGTACCCGTTCAGAAGGGGACGAGTACATTCCCATAACAGCGCTGGTACAGACCTGTCCCCCGAACGAATTAAAACACCTGGAGCAGATTGTGTCTCACTACATACAGGCTGTACGGGATCTGCAGGAAGAAAACGCAAAATAATATTCTATGTGATGCACTCTGCCGTTACATCTGCACATCATCGCTTTCTTTCACGGTCATCGTCACCACATTTGAACTCCTGAAAATCGTACTGCTCGACCCTACCTGATTGACAACAACGGAAACCTCTCCCTTCTCTACATCAGTCAGGGCGAGTGTGTGAATTTATTTCTGTAAATATATCAGATCTTCTATGATAAGTTGA
>JAJPZY010000118.1:0-10325 GCA_021204085.1 Clostridiales bacterium
TAACTACACGGGGGTTTCGCCGATATGGCGTAGTCCCGTGAATAATTCAGGTTAAATATTGCCAATGTATACAAAAGCCGCAAAATTTACTTTCTTTTTTGCAAATCTGTTCTTATCGGTCCCACTTATCACAGAGAGCGTTAACCTGATCCGCGAACTTCGCCAGATCTTTGTTCGTTCCCTCCTTATTTTTATTGATAACAGCCACCAGACGGTGTCCGGCCGCCAACAGGCGTTCGAATACGGAAGAGGTGACTTTTTTCGCGGTGCGCTTCTTCTCCGCACGCTTTCGGCTGCCGAGAACGACACAGGCATTCTGCACCAGATCATAGATATCCCCGCTGTAAGGCGCGATCGCCGGAGAACCGGTTTCCTCCGTTAAGTGAGCGGCAAACTCATCCGTCACTGCGTCCTCACCGTGAACCACAAAAATCTGCTTCGGTTTCTCCCGCATCCCCTGCACCCAGGCAGTCAGATGATCTCGATCCGCATGGCCGCTGATGCCCGGCAGATTCAGAATCTGCGCCTTCACCTGAATCGTCTCGCCGAAAAGCTTTACCTCCGTCGCTCCGTTTAAAAGACTGTGTCCCAATGTCCCCGGTACCTGATATCCGACAAAGACAATCGTACACTCTTCCCTCCAGAGATTATGCTTCAGATGATGACGGATTCGCCCGGCCTCGCACATACCGGATGCAGAAATGATCACCTTCGGTTTTTTATCATAGTTAATCGCGATGGAATCCTCGCTCGTCACGGACTTTTTCAGCCCCGGAAACTGAATCGGATTGATTCCCTGCCGGATCATTTCCAGATCTTTCTCACGGAAGCACTCACTGACATTTTCATTATAAATGTTGGTTGCCTCCACGGATAACGGACTGTCCATATATACTTCAAAATCAGGAAATGTCGGCAGCATACCGTTCTGCTTGATCTGTCTCATGTAGTAAAGCATTTCCTGCGTACGCCCGACAGAAAACGCAGGAATAACGACATTCCCGCCTCTGGAAAATGTCATCGCAAGAACCTTCGCCAGCTCCGTGGCATAGTCCGGAGGTACCGTGTGCAGACGGTCGCCATAGGTAGACTCAATGATCAGATAGTCCGCAGTGTCCGGAATCTCCGGGTCGCGAATCAGGGCACGGTTTCCGTTACCCAGATCTCCGGAAAAAATCAATTTGCGTGTCTCTCCGTTTTCACTTATCCAGATCTCGATAAACGAAGACCCAAGCAGATGACCGGCATCCCGAAAGCAGATTGACAGATCATTGCTGATTTTTATCTGTCTGTCATAGGGGCAGGGTTTAAAATGCTCAAGTACTCTCTCCGCATCATCCAGCGTATACATGGGCACCACTTTCGGCTTTCCTGCCCGCTGTGCTTTTCGATTCTTCCACTCCGCCTCTGACTCCTGAATGTGCGCACTGTCTTTCAGCATGATATTGCACAGCTGCGTTGTGGCGTTCGTTGCATATATTTCTCCCCGAAATCCCCTGGCATACAGAAGCGGCAAAAGCCCCGAATGGTCAATATGCGCGTGCGTCACAAATACATAATCAATGGCGGCTGCGTTGACTGGAAGCTCCTGATTCTCATAGATATCTGCTCCCTGCTCCATCCCGCAGTCGACCAAAGCATGTTTTTCCCCAAATTCCAGATAATGACAGCTGCCGGTCACCTCGTGGGTAGCGCCGATAAACTCCAGTTTCATATATACCCTCCTCTTTGTGGTTGGCTGGGGAATTGTAAGACTCCATGATAGTTTTTTATGGTGCTCAAAGAAACGAATCCAACGCGGGCACGGGAAAGCGCCCGCTTATGGATTGTTTCTTCTCACACCAGCTCAGATTTCAGTTGAGTCTTACAATCCCCCAAATCTACGTTACGAATGCCATATATAATGATTACATATAATTCTTTTTATTCCGGATATTGCCGATGTTTACAGACTTTTTATAAGTATATATTTCCGCTTCGGATTGACGCAGGAAATGTCCTGACTCAGCGGCAATATGTCCCCTCAAGATAATTCACGAACTGCTGCGCGGTGCGGCCGGAAATGCCGCCGTGGGAGAGTTCCCACTTATTGGCTTCAGCCTTGAGCTCCTCATCAGGAAGTGTGATTCCCGCACGCCGCGCAAGCTGGATAACAATTTCAAAGTATTCTTTTTGACTTGGCCGGGAATAGTTGATTGTAACGCCGAAACGGTTGACCAGAGACAATTTCTCCTGCATGGTATCGGAACGGTGCAGGCCGTTTTCCTGCTCCATATCATTCCGGTCATTCCACGTCTCGCGGATCAGATGGCGGCGGTTGGATGTCGCATAGATCAATACGTTATCCGGCTTTGTCTCCACGCCTCCCTCAATCACGGCTTTCAGGAATTTATATTCAATCTCAAACTCCTCGAAAGAGAGATCATCCATATAAATGATGAACTTATAATTTCGATTTTTTACTGCGGCAATGACGTTGGACAGATCCTGAAACTGGTGCTTGTAAATCTCTATCATTCGCAGGCCATCCTTATAAAACTCATTGACGATAGCTTTGATGCTCGTGGATTTTCCGGTTCCGCTGTCGCCGAAAAGGAGGACATTGTTCGCCTTTCTTCCCTCGACGAAAGCGACAGTGTTATCCACCAGCTTTTTTTTCTGAATCTCATAGCCGACCAGATCATCCAGCATTACTTTTTCCATATTATTAATCGGAAGGAATGTAAGATTCTCCGCGCCGCTTCCGGTAATACGAAACGCCTTGTTTAAGCCGAACATGCCGACCCCATAATCACGGTAAAAGCCCGTGACCGCGTCAAAAAATCCCCGAACATCCTCTGCTTCTTCCAGTTTCCCGGACAGTTCCTGTACTTTTTCGCTGACATTTTTATTGTACATCAGCTCCTTTTTCTCAATTGCCCGATAATTCGAAATCTGGCTGAAGCAGTCAATCCCAAGCGCCGCCTCAATTGCAGAAAAATCATAATCAAACAGCGCCTTTACTGCCGCAAAATCATTATAGGCAAAGTGATTGACACTGCCCTCATTTGCACCGACCTTTTCACAGGTAATGCTGAAGGGATTCTCATTCGTAATCAAAAAATACGCCAGATAGTTGTGCCACAGATTCCGATCAAAACCAAAATCCGTCGCCAGAGTCAGCAGCCGCTTCATCTGCGTATATACCCTCCGTGTCAAAGCAGCCCGATCCGCTGTTCCCTCCTCAAAATCGCGGAAAATCTCGCCCATCTGATATAGCAGGCAATCCTCCGGGATATCTCCATACATAATTAATTTTGCTATTTCCTGATACATGACACGCTTCCTCACATAAATCAATAAATAATATGATACTTCCTCATATTTTTGCGGTTCCCAAGGTCGCAAATACGAATGCCAGCATTCGATTTTCGACCAGCTTTGCATAATTTCGATTACAGAAATCAAAGATTTCTTATCTCACTTATTTTGTACCTTGTATCATATTATAATCAATATTTAAAATGGTGTAAACCCCGGGATAAAAAAGACCCCCGCACACGGCATTCCAATACCATATGCGGAGGATTTAAGAAATTTTATTTTTCAAAAAATGTTTAAACCGGATATGCTCCGTTCTTCATATCAGCAACCTCCGGATCCACGCCGATCTGCTGCGCTGCACGATACTTGAAGAAATCAATCGCCTGCTTCGGGAAGAGCGCATAGGAGAGAACATCTTCATCCTGCTGCTTGTACTCTTTCATCTCGCTCTCCAGCTTCTCCAGCTGCGGCTCGATCAGATCTGCCGGGCGGCAGGTGATCGCGTTCTTCGCCTCGTCGCCGAGAACCTTCTCTACGACTTCCGGATTGAACGGTTTTACGGTCTGGCCGTACTGGCCGAGAAGGATGCCCTTCGTCTCCTTTGTAGCCACCTTGTAACGTTCGCCCATAAGAACGTTTAAGACTGCCTGCGTACCAACGATCTGGCTGGACGGAGTAACCAGCGGCGGCTCACCCAGGTCTTTGCGGACACGGGGAATCTCCTGAAGCACTTCCTCAAACTTATCCTCTGCGTTCTGCTCCTTCAGCTGGGAAACCATGTTGGAAAGCATACCGCCCGGAACCTGATAACGAAGCGTGTTGATATTAACGCCGAGTACCTTGGTACTAAGGAGTCCGCTCTGCAGCGCTTCCTCACGAATCGGGGTGAAGTACTCCGCAATCTCAGCCAGGAGATTCTGATCAAGTCCGGTATCATACTCTGTGCCGCGGAAAGTCTCAACCATAACCTCAGTCGCCGGCTGGGAAGTTCCCAGCGCCAACGGGGAGATAGCGGTATCGATGATATCGCAGCCCGCTTCCACTGCCTTTAAGCAGCTCATGGAAGCAACGCCGCTGGTATAGTGCGTGTGAAGTTCGATCGGCAGGTCAACGTTCTCTTTTAACGCGCCGACCAGGCGCTCCGCTTCATAAGGAACCAGCAGTCCGGCCATATCCTTGATACAGATAGAGTCCGCGCCCATGTCCTCGATGCGCTTTGCAATATCTACCCAGTAATCCAATGTATAAGCCTCACCGAGCGTATAGGACAGTGCGATCTGCGAATGTCCTTTTTCCTTTTTACATGCATCCACGCAGGTCTTTAAGTTGCGCAGATCGTTCAAGCAGTCAAAAATACGGATAATATCAATACCGTTTGCAATGGACTTCTGTACAAAATACTCTACCACGTCATCTGCATAATGCGTGTAGCCCAGAATATTCTGTCCACGGAACAGCATCTGCAGCTTTGTGTTCTTAAAACCATCGCGGAACTTTCTTAATCGCTCCCACGGATCCTCTTTCAGGAAACGCATGGATGCATCAAAGGTAGCGCCGCCCCAGCACTCTACCGCATGGTATCCGACCTTGTCCATCTTGTCGATGATTGGCAGCATCTGCTCTGTCGTCAGACGGGTCGCCATCAGGGACTGGTGAGCGTCCCGAAGGACAGTCTCTGTTATTTTCAAAGGTTTTTTCGCCATAGAAAATCATCCTTTCTTCATATCATTCTATCTGTCTTAAGTTGTGCAGGAAAACAATTCATAAGCGGCACTTTAAGCTGTACCACGTTGAATTCGTTTTCTGCACAGCCGATTTCTTATAAAATAACTGTTCTTTAAACTCCGAAGACAGCCATAAATACACCGGCCGTGATTGCCGTTCCGATTACACCGGCAACATTCGGACCCATCGCATGCATCAACAGGAAGTTGGTCGGATCCTCCTCGGCGCCAACCTTCTGAGATACACGGGCCGCCATCGGCACGGCGGATACGCCGGCGGAACCGATCAGCGGATTGATCTTGCCGTGTGTCAGCTTGCAAAGAATCTTTCCAAACAGAACGCCTGCCCCGGTTCCGATCGCAAATGCGACAACACCGAGAACAACGATCTTAATGGTCGTAACCTTCAGGAAATTCTCTGCACTGGTGGAAGCTCCTACGGACGTACCGAGAAGAATAACCACGATATACATCAGTGCGTTCTGCGCTGTCTCTGATAACTGCTTGGTCACACCGCACTCGCGGAACAGGTTTCCGAGCATCAGCATACCTACCAGCGGAGCCGTTGTCGGAAGGATCAGGCAAACCACAATCGTAACCACGATGGGGAACAGGATTGCTTCCATCTGAGAAACTTCGCGAAGCTGCCCCATCTTAATCGAGCGCTCCTGCTTTGTCGTAAGCAATTTCATAATCGGCGGCTGAATAATGGGAACCAGCGACATATACGTATATGCCGCCACCGCAATGGGTCCCATCAGATCTGTCTGTCCCAGTTTCCCGGCCAGGAAGATGGATGTCGGTCCATCCGCTCCGCCGATGATGGAAATAGCCGCCGCCGCTTCCCCGTTAAATCCCATTAAGATGGCAAGGAAGTAGGCGCTGAAAATACCGATCTGCGCCGCGGCGCCCAGCAGGAAGCTGATGGGGTTCGCGATCAGCGGACGGAAATCGGTCATGGCGCCGACGCCCATAAAGATCAGGGACGGCAAAATGGACCATTCATCCAACAGATAGAAATAATGCAGCAGGCCGCCGACTCCGTTTTCCGCATCCTCCGCCGCCAGCATGATATCCGGATAAATATTTACCAGCAGCATGCCGAACGCAATCGGTACAAGGAGCAGCGGTTCATAGCCTTTTACAATTGCCAGATATAAAAACACACAGGCAACAGCGATCATCACATAGTTTCCCCAATAAAGATTGGAAAAAGCAGTCTGACCGAACAGATTGCCCAAAGTGTCAACAAAGTTTGACATAGCAACCTCCTAGTTCATTGTAGCTAAAGTCTCGCCTGCAGCGACAGACTGTCCCTTCGTAACATCAATACTTGCCAGTGTGCCATCCTGCGGTGCAACAACCGGAGTCTCCATCTTCATGATCTCCAGGATAACCACTGTATCACCCTTGCTCACAGCATCGCCGGGCTTTGCCACAATATCCACAACCTTGCCGGCTGCTCCTGCCGGGATCGTAACACTGCCAGCAGATGCCGGTGCTGCCGCGGGTGCCGGTGCTGCCGCGGGTGCCGGAGTCGGCGCCTTCTTCGGGATGGGTGCGGACACTGCCGGTGCTGCCGCGCCGCCTGCGTTTTCTTCTACCGTAACATCATAAACGTTTCCATTTACTGTGATCGTATAATTTTTCATATGAAAATTCCTCCTGTTTTCTCAGCTCATGAATATAATTTTAATACGCCCGTCTCCGGATGGTTCTTACAACGAAACTGTCAAGCGGTACCTGCTCACTGGCCGCAATCGCTGCCGCGATCACCGCAACCAGTTCCAGATCATCGGTCTGCGGCGCTGCAGCGGGTGCCGCCGCAGGGGCTGGCGCCGGCTTTGCAACAGGCTTCGCCTTCGCCGACTGCTCAGGCTCCGACGCTTTCTTTTTTGTAAACCGGTCTACAAGCCCCGGAATAAAGCGAAAGCAATAGATGATCAGCGCGATCACGATCAGCATGATAAACACCGTGCCGATTCCGAGAATCGTGTTAAAGACCGCCGTTGTCATCTTCTCGCCCAGGGTCTCCTCCGCCTCAGCCGCATATGCGGTAAGCGGAAGCAGGAAGACCGCCATGCCGGAAAGCAGACCGAAAAACCATTTTTTTGCTTTTTTCATCTCTACTTACCTCCCGGCTTTACAGCATGGAAAACGCCATGATCAGATGCTTTCTTGTATCCTTCGGATCAATGACGTTATCAACAACACCATGGGCAGCCGCAGACCAGACGGAATTCTGTCTGGCTTCATAAGCCGCCGCCTGCTTCTCTTTTGCCTCATCCTTTGCAAAAAGGATATTCGCCGCTTTCTCTGCTTCCATCATGCCGACTTTTACGCCGTCCCACGCGAATGTCAGCGCGGAACCGGACCAGAGCGGTTTCGTATTCATCGCGGTGAAAGCAGTGCCGTACGTATCTCCGGCGATCAGATTCACCTTCGCCTCGCCGAGATCTGCCATCGCGCTCATCATACGCGCCAGGGCTTTCGGCATATACTTCTCTGTATCAGCGACAGCGGCAAAACCGTCCGCCGCGGAGACTGACAAAACGGGAATCTCTGCCTGGGAGCAGAAATTGATAAACTCTGCCGCTTTCTCGCAGCCGCCTGCCGTCAGTCCTTTCGGAAGCTCCTTTTTCACTTCACCGGCCTCGTCATACAGCGCCTGCGCATTTCCCACAGCGCCAACCAGAATGCCGTTCAGCTTTAAGAATCCGGTCACCATCTCAGGATAATATGCCGGGCGAACCTCAAGGAAATCATAGTTATCCGCACACTCGGCAAGCAGTGCGCGTGTATCCGGTGTGGCTGTTACATAGCGGTTTAACTCCGCCTGATCACAGCAGCCGTAATCTTCATTCTCCACCATCCGGATCAGAGAGCGGATCTTCTCAATCACTTCATCCTCTGACTCGACAACCTCGGCCTGTCCGGACACCTCATTCTGATAAGTTGCAGCATCATACTCCAGCGCGATCTTCTTATCGTCTGTCACAGTATGAGGCGCATTTACAAACATGTCCGCACCTTTTGCCATATAGGTAAAATCACTGAGAGCCGGAACCACAGTCATGCCGCCGGCACAGACGCCGAACACGCCGCTGACCATCAACAATTCCCCGGCACATGCCATCTGCTTCGCAAGAATTGCGGAAAAGCTCTCCAGCGCGTCCACAGACTCCTGCAGACGGAATCCGCCGCAGTCAATCAGACCGATAACGGGAGCTCCGCTTCTCATCGCCTTGTCATACAGATCAGCAATCTTCTTTGCGTGCATCTCACCGATCGTGCCGTTTAATACCTCGCGGTTCTGACTGTATACGAAGACCGGAGTCCCCTCAATCTGACCGTAACCGGTAATGACGCCATCCGACGGTTCTGACTGTTCTTTTAATGAAAAGTCAGTGACGCGAGCTGACACATAAGCGCCCAATTCCACGAAACTGCCCTCATCCAACAGTTTCTCAATGCGCTCCATCGCAATATTTTCTGCCATTCGTGTTGCCTCCTTGGATTGTCTAATTTTTAACATTTTTGCCAAAAATATTCTACTGTATTTTTCCTGTTTTTTCAATACTTTATTTATATTTCTTAAGATTCAATAAAGTCTTTGCGCCACCACGAGGTTATTATGACGGATGCAGAAGATGGCAGTACCATATTTCCATCCTACCCAAACATAACTGCTACCTCTACGGCAAAAAGAAATCCCATGCGTTTTCGTTACTCGCACAGGATTTCTGTCATTACATGTCTTCAATTTTACTTCCCCGGATAAATGATCACGGAGTCCACATCGTACCCCGCCAGCTTTTCCCTGCCGTTTAATCCGGCCAGTTCCATCAGGAAAAGCACTTTCACGACCTTGCCGCCCAGCCGCTCGATCAGCTTGATGCTGGCCTCAATCGTACCGCCGGTGGCCATCAGATCATCAACGACGACAACACGCTGTCCCGGTTTGATGGCGTCTGTATGTATCTCAACTTCTGCCGTGCCGTACTCCAGCGCATACTCCTGAGAAATCGTCTCGCAGGGAAGTTTCCCTTTCTTGCGCACCAGAACAAATCCTTTTCCCAGATCTCTGGCAATGGGCGCTCCGAATACAAAGCCGCGGGACTCGGCGCCGACGACCACATCAAAATCTACGCCCTCCAGGAACTTCTCCATACCGTCAATGGCAAGCTTTAAGCCGTCCGGATCCTGAATCACAGTGGTAATGTCCCGGAAAATAATGCCCGGTTCCGGGAAGTCCGGGATGCTTCTTACGTAATCTTCTACCTGTTTCATGGTGCATCTCCTTCTCATGTTTTTATTATTGTCTATAGTATCATCACATAATGTCGGGATCAAAAACCCGCACAGTTGATAATACCTGAAAATTGCTCCTCAAAAATACAGCTGTGCATAAGTTCGATCACGGAAATTAGAAATTTCCTATCTCACTTATCCCGCAATCCTCAAAACATCATTCATTACAAATTATAGTATATTCCACCCATCATGCCAACTCCCAGCAGGACAGCCGCCACAACGATAATGACAACTGCCACGAATATCAGAACCAGTGAAATAATCCCCAGAATCTTTCCTGCTTTCGCCATGGTCGTCGGTCCGTTTTCACGAAGTGATTTGTTGCCGAATACGATCGCCAGAATTCCGCCGATCAGCGGCAGAATAAAAAAACTGATGATTCCCAGAACCAGAGACGCCACCGCATAACCGTCCGGAGAAGGCTTTATCGGTCCGTCGTAATAGGAATTCGGGTTCCCATATGCGCTATTCCGACCGAAATTATACGTTTGCTGTCCTCCGTACGGATTCTGACCATATCCCTGCTGATTATAACCACCTTGTGAATTCTGACTATATCCCTGCTGTTCCTGTCCGTTGTATGAACTCCCGCCGTCTCCCACCGGCTGTCCACAGAAAGTGCAGTATGCTGCGTTCGGGTTGATTTCTTTTCCACAATTTCTACAGTACATTGCATTTCTCCATCATTTGTTTCTCTCATGAAAAAACTGCCTGCCAGCAGTCGTTTTTTCTTCCACTGCTTTCGCACGGCTTATTCCCTACGCTCATTTTATCATAAGGCAGAAAGTTTGCAAGTGTGTTTCCATATGTTGCACCAATTCATCAACACTTCTTATTTTTCTGCTTATGATTCTTATACTATACGGTCTAATTCTCTTCTTTCCTTTTTTTCGTCCGTATTCTTCTCTTTCCTGTACGGACGGAATCTTCTCTTTCTCCTTTTCGTCCGTATTTCCTCGCATCCTATACAGACTGATTTTTCTC
>JAJPZY010000118.1:10425-54452 GCA_021204085.1 Clostridiales bacterium
GACTGATTTTTCTCCTTCTCCATTCTCGTCCGTATCTCCTTGCAGGAATCCAAAAATTCATGAATAAAATATCTTAGACAAACCGACAAAAGATTGTTCCGGCTACCTAAAGCTATAACGCATGCCTCTGCCGCATCCAACAATAAGATACCGGCTTACCTGTCAAAAAAGTCGTGTATTTACTCACTTGTATTCATTCCATACGCCAGCGTACCCTCTGCGTCAAAGGTCACACTCCCCAGCGCGGACGAATATTCATTAACCAGATCAATGATATTCTGCTTCGTATCTCCGGATGCCACCGTCGGCTGATAATCATTATAGCCGCTCGCAGAGCTCAATCGGCACGGAATCATGCACGCATCAATCTCACCGGTCTGTACCTCGCCGTCCGCAATTGTAAAGGTCTGCTGAAAAATCATGGTATTTTTATCGGAAGGATTTTTATTTCCTCCGAAGCAGAAATTCCCAAGACTGTAACAGATCACTTTTCCGTCATAGACTTCTACGCCCTGCAGCACATGCGGATGATTACCGATCACCAGATCTGCGCCGGCATCGATCAGTTCATGAGCCGTCGTCTGCTGATAATCATTCGGATAATATTCTTTTTCGATGCCCCAGTGACAGCAGGCGATGATCACTGCCGCGCCTTCCTCCCGAAGCACCTGAATCTGCTCTTTCAATGCATCAAGTTTCTCCTCCGACTGTGAGAGCAGGCTTGCGGAAACCATCCCTACTTTTATGCCGTCTTCCGTGACATACACACCGCTCTGGTCAGAGTAAGCATAGGTAATCCCGGCTTCTTCCAATACCGACTTTGTCTCCTGAAATCCCTCTTCTCCGTAATCATACGTGTGATTATTCCCCATGGAAGCAGCTTCCACCGAACTGCCGGTCATAATGCCGGCATACTCCGGCGCACCCTTAAGATTAAATGTTTTTTCCACCCGCTCCGTCGCAGTGGACAGCACACATTCCAGGTTGATGACTGTCATGTCATCCGCTTCAAAAATATCCCGAACGCCGTCGAAGAAATAATCCTCCCCGTATGAATCATAGTATGCATTGAAAGACCCCTCATAGCTCTGATCCTGAGTCACGCTAAGCGTACAATCCCCCGTTGCTGTGATGGTCAGCGTGTATATCTCAGCCTCGTGCGCATCCGTGACTTCTCCTGTTATCTCAAGCGCATCCGATGCATCCTCCTCTGCATCGCCGGTTCCCCCCGATTGTGATGTGACAGATATTTCCTCCTCGCGATCCGCCGAACTCTGTTTATCCCCGCCGCAGGCTGACAAAAACATGAGCCCCATCAGACTTGCTGCCAACATGCAGGAAAACACCCGCTTCTTCATATGTACCCCCGCTTCTTTCTCACTTATCTTTTACTGTTCATCCTTTACCACAAAATAGCGCAGATTCACCTACTACGTATATCAAATGTCATCTCTGTGACACTTCGTGCGAGCGGTTGCATCGCAAAATTTTCCTTCTGCAGATTCACTGACACTCGCCTTTATTTCTTCTCCATTATAAAAAGATACATCCCGTTTTTCTCTATAATACAGAATTCCTGAAGCAGCCGAAACATTCCCGTGATGCGCAGATATTTCTTTACGAGCCCCATCTCGCCGGAATAGCAGAAAATCCGTCCGTGTTCCTTCAGAAGCGCTGCCGACTTTTCAAAAAATCGGCGGTACAGGTCATCAGTCTCCTCCCTACTGCCGACATGCGCCGGCATATCCGTTATAATCTCATCAAATGCATATTCATGCGAAAAATCAAAATAGTCCCGGTTGATATAATTGATCGGCATGCCGGTAAGCTTTGTATTCGCCCGGGCTTTCTGAACTGCCTCCCCGAAAACATCAATCCCGTAAGCGCTGCGAACCGGGCCGGCAAACCGACGCTCCAAAAGCAGCGTGCCCACGCCGCAAAACGGATCCAGTACCTGTGCATAATCCAGGAAATACAGCTTTGCCAAAGCAACGATCCCCGCCGCCACAGACGGACGCATGCTCGCCGCGACATGGTATTTCCGATAACGGAAACGGTGATCCGGCAGCGTAAAGAGCTTCAGATAAGGCGCCGCCTTTCCTTCCCGGTTCACGATCAGTCGGATCTCAGCCTCGTAGTGGGAGACGGAGTTGACCAGCATTCCTCCGAATGCAGACTCGATCGCCTCTGCCGTTTTTTTTGCAAAAACACTCTGCTCCTCCCTCGGCATTGCGCCGGCAACACCGACACGGAAATAAAACGGAGCTCCTTCCCGGTGATTTCCCTGAAGAATATCCATCAGATCTGAAGCGTTAAGTTCTTTCGCTATAAGCTCCGGCTCTGCAGGAGCATCGGTCCTGCATTTTAACACAAAAAGCATTTCCTGCCAGAGCCGATTCGTAAGAACCGTATTCATATCAGCGACCGACACACGGACTCCGCCCTTTAACATTTTTTTCTGAAAAGGAAGTCCCTCAGACAGAGCATCTCGGAACGCAGGCAATGTCGTCAAAACCACTTCATTTGTCCTTTGATAGCCGCAAAATGTATGTTTTTTCATTCCCTCTTTTTCAAGGATCAATTCCTGCAGGGCAGAAATCTCTTCCTGCACATGCTTTCGCTCATTTTCCGACGCTTCATAAGCGCGCAGTTCGTCCAGTCTGCGGTGAAAGTCTCCCAGATAAGCTTCACAACCCATCTGCGCAAGCGCGGTCAGATACTCCGGCCGCACAAAACGTGTTTCTTCCGCATCATAGGCGTCCATCAGGACATCTACCGCGTCCGGAGCTTTCATCACACCCAGAATGGAAGCTGCGTTCTTGCGCACTTTCGGATCCGGGTCCACCAGACACTTCATAATGCTGTCATAATTATTCCGGCAGATTGCGCGAAACTCCCTGCGTCCGGCCTCCTCCTTCAACTGCTTTTTTAATTCGATCAGATTCGCGCGCACATCTTTCCCCGCGCAGATATTCTCATATAGTTTCTGCAAAAACAAACCCCTTTCATCTGTTCAGCATTCTAATGCCGCGTATTTTTGTTGTTACAATTCATTCTCAGTTTTATATTATCCACATATCGTCAATTCTGCTTCATATGATGATACAAAGGGCAAAAGCCTTTTCCCGTTTATAATCGACCTTACGGCCTCTTGCCCCTGAACCTCATCAATAAACCCTCCGTACAAATCCAACCGGAGAAATCAGCCATGCCCTCTGTTCGAAAAACAAAACCCGCCCCGAACATCCTGACCGTCCACGCCGTCCTCTTTTTCGGCTTTTTTCTGGCCGGTATCCTGCTGGCAAATTTTCGCTTTACCGATGAGACGTTCCGGATGGGGTATCAGATGGAAAATGCCTGCCGGATTCTGGACACGGCAGATCGTAATTGGAAAAGCTTTATCATCTGGGCAATCAAAAACCGCCTGCTTCTATGGATGGCACTTTGCGTTCTCAAACGAATTTTTCGCAATCCGCTCCCCCTGTTTGGCTGCAACGGATGGATTGCCCTGTCCCTGGGATTTATATTTTCCTCGCTCACCGGGCAATTCTCGTTCGCGGGCATTCTCCTCTGCGCTGCTATTCTGTTCCCACAGATTCTTCTTTATCTGCCGGCCTGTATCCTGCTGATCACAACCCGGATCACACGAAAACGGCCGTCTGTCATCCACGGGCTTCTGATCACCGGCATCTTCCTTTCCGGAACCCTCAGCGAATACTTCCTGAATCCCTGGTTTTTACAGAAAATCTACTGTCTGATCACACTGATTTCATAATTCAGCACCTCTGAATGACGTTTCCATACCATCAGCTTCCCCGCAAATTACTGTATCATATTGCAAAAATACCCGCACTCATGAAACAATCAGTGTTTTGATTTCGGCCATGATGCATATGCCATGATCGCCGCCACCGTCTTGGAATCCTGGATTTTCTGGCCGAAAATCATATCCTTCAGTTCCTCGAGCGTATAGCTTTCAATCTCCACAAATTCATCCTCATCCAGGTGGCGCTCTGTCTTCGTAAGCTCTGTCGCCAGATAAATCTCAATTACCTCATTGCAGAAAGCTACCGTCGTCGCAACCGTGATCAGAAGCTCCATCTTTCCTGCCCGGTATCCGGTCTCCTCCTCCAGTTCCCGCGCTGCACAGTCAATATGCGGTTCGTTCACATCATCCCTCGAACCCGCCGGAATCTCCAGCGTTTCCCGCTCCAGCGCGTTGCGATGCTGACGAACCATCAAAATCCGCCCGTCGTTCGTAACCGGAAGCACCGCCGCCGCGCCTTTCCGGTGCGCCACATAATCCCAGTGCGCAATGTGCCCGGTGGGGGATTCCATCACGTCATCATACAAATCAATAATCGCTCCCTGATATTTTAAAACGCGGTCAATCCGCTTCATGTGTTCCATATGAAAACTCCTTTCGCAGTTCCTGTGGACAGACAAATTACCGATTATCCACCTTTTCCGGATAAAGATCGTGATTTGCCAGGCGATTCCAGGCGACTTCCTCCCACCGGGTGCCAGGCTTTCCGTAATTGCAATACGGATCAATGGAAATGCCGCCGCGGGGAGTAAACTTTCCCCAGACCTCAATATACTTTGGATCCATAAGCCGAATCAGATCCTTCATAATAATATTGACGCAATCCTCATGAAAATCCCCGTGATTGCGGAAGCTGAACAGATACAGCTTTAACGATTTGCTCTCCACCATTCTTACATCCGGCACATAGGAAATCGTGATCGTCGCGAAATCCGGCTGCCCCGTAATCGGACACAGCGACGTAAACTCCGGACAGTTAAACTTTACAAAATAATCATTCTCCGGATGCTTATTCTCAAACGTCTCCAGCATCTCCGGCGCATAATCCGCAGGATATTTATTCTTCTGATTCCCGAGCAGCGTCAGTTCCTGCTCCTCGTTCCTGTTTCTCCCTGATGACATCCTTTTCTCCTCCTGTCAGACCCTCTTTTTGTGCTACGGAATTCCCTTCTTCGTGAAATACACCCCTCGCCATCTGACTTCTTTCGGTCAGGCGAGTTGGAACCACTTCCTACAGTACAGAGTCATTATACTCCCAATTCCAACTCGCCGTCCATTACAATGCAGGATCCGCCACCCCATTGAGTGCAAATGCCTGTGCGCGGTCGATACATGTCCCGCACTTCCCGCAGGGCTTCTCCCCGCCCTCGTAGCAGCTCCAGGTCAGCTCATAAGGGACGCCGATCTCCAGTCCTTTTTTTACCACTTCCGCCTTCGTCCAGGTTACAAAAGGCGCCTCGATCGTCAGTTGATTCCCGCTGCCGATATAAACAGCCTGTCCCATCGCCTGATTGAAAGCGTCCGAGCAATCCGGATAGGCGTTGCCCGCCGCGTCATCACTGTGCGCGCCGTAATAAATCACGCTGCACCCCTTCGACAATGCAATGCTCGCCGCACTGGAAAGAAACAGTCCGTTTCGAAACGGCACATAGGTAGACACCGGGCTGCCGTCTGTCTTTTTTAACTGTTCCGCATAGGATTCCTCAGGAATTTCCTGATCCGAATGAGACAAAAGGGAACAGTCGCTGTACTGAAAAATTTTCTCCAGATCAAGATATAAATGTTCCACCTGATACCAGGCAGCCACTTTTTGGGAGGCTTCCATCTCTTTCTCATGCTTCTGTCCGTAAAATATCGATAACGCAATCACATTTTCCCGACCGTATTTTTCCACAGCCATTCCCAGGCAGGTGGTGGAATCCACGCCGCCGCTCACTAATACCAATGCCTTCATAATCATTCTCCTGTTCCTTTTCACAGCGCCAGATTCAGCCGATTCTGAAGCATCATATCTGTCTGAAATCTACCGCGCAATGTTGAAGTATAAGTCTTCGCGTCTGTCTTCTTGATCCCGCGCGCCGTCATGCAGCTGTGGCAGCCTTCGATCAACACTGCCACATCCTCGGAGCCGGTCACCATCGAGACAATATCGGCGATATCCGTCCCGATGCGTTCCTGTATCTGCAGCCGTTTGGAAACCATGTCCGCAATCCGCGCAATCTTACTGATACCGATGACTTTTCCGTGAGGCACATAAGCCACTGTCGCCCGCATATCGTACATCAGAGCCATATGATGCTCACAGTAACTGAAAATATCGATATCTTTCACAATAACAAAATCACTGTTTGTCTGCGAAAAAGTCAGATCCTCCTCAAACGTCTTATCAAACATCCGGGCAATTTCTTCATTCGTATAATTCATTCCCTCGAAGACTTCCTCATACATACGAGCTACCCGGTCGGGTGTATCCACCAGCCCCTCCCTGTCCGGATCATCACCCAGTGCAACAAGCAAGCCCCGTATATGTTTTTTTACCGCTTCCGTATCAATCGCTATCTCTTTATCTCCTTCATTAGCCGATGCAGGCATCTGCTTCTTATCTTTTATTCCCTGATATCATCACACCCCGCGCATTTCACTGTCCCATATGATCTTGTGTATCTGCAGCTGCAGGTTCACATCATTCATCTGGTTATTTCTCATATAATAAACAATGTTTTCGAACTCAATCTCCCCATAAACCGGGCTTAAGAAAACATGGCATTTTTCTGTCAGATTATACTTATGAATAATCTCACGGCTCCGCTCCAGATCTTCATAATTCATAACCACAAACTTCACGGAATCTTTCGCGGTCAGGAACTGCATATTATCCAATACCATCTGATCTTCCATGCCGCTCCCCGGCAGCTTATAATCCATCGTAAAAGCCGGCGGATTCTCAATCTGCGCAAACGGCTCCAGCGGAACGCTTCCGTTCGTCTCAATCTCCACCCGGAACCACGGATCGGCAGCAAACGCCAGGAGCAGTTCCATAATATTCTCCTGGCAGAGCGGCTCCCCTCCGGTCAGGGTGATATTACGAATCTGCATCTGCTTCGCCAGATCCAGAATTTCCTCCGTAGATGTCCAGTGAAACTTTGCATCCGCCTCGTTGACCCACCGCGTATCACAATAACTGCAGTCCAGATTACATCCCTGCATCCGGACAAAAAGAGCGAGCTGCCCCTGTCTGGGGCCTTCTCCGTTAATGCTGCTGAAAATTTCTGCCACTTTATAGTTTGCCATAAATATCACATCCCCTGAAGATTACCTGTTCCCCATGATAAGGAACCGCTTGTTTCCTAATCAAAATATACTTATACGATTCACAAATTCTCTCTCCGGTCAGCCGTATACCTCGCGCAGTTATTCGGCGTCTCATAGACCTCCACCGCACACACCGGATACCCCTTCCGGGTCATCAGATCAAAAAAATATTTTGCAAAATTCTCCGCCGTCGGGCGAAAGGGCAGATCAATCAAAAGGAATCCCTCCTCTTTTAATGCCTGCTCTGTATTCTTCCGCAGTGTTCCCTTTTCATATAAAAACGCATGGTCATGAGCCTCCGCCAATTCCTTTAAATCCCGCTTAAGATCACCGAAATCAGCGACCATTCCCCGATTTTGTCCCTCTGCTGAAAGAGCCTCCGCACAGATTTCAACTATGACACGCCAACGGTGCCCATGGAGATTGCTGCATTTTCCCTCATATCTGGCGAGAAAATGTGCCGAGTCAAAACTCTGTTCCGTCCGAATTGTATACATAATATTTCTCCTCAATGCTTTATCCTATATCACAAAAACCGTATTCTTAGGCTCTTTGTAACAGCTTGGTCATTCCTGTGATATAAAAAGAAGTCATGAGTACGTAAAACCCATGACTCCTGACTTCTCTGATACCTATAACACTGTGTTCCGCGGCTCATCTTAACTGCTAAACGACTTTGCTAAGCTCAACGTTCGCCTATGGCAGCTTTGCATAAGTTCGACTACGAAAATCGAAGATTTTCTGTCTCACTTATCCGTCTTGCTAAGCGCCGCATGTATACATGAAAGTTGCCAATCAGCGCTCGCCTGTGGCTCCGCTTCTTGGACTTTCATAGTAAACAGCAACACCGCTTCACACTACGCATCATTCAATTCGGCAGTCCTGGTTTTATTTATAGACAGGATGGTACAAACGAACTGTCTTTGCTGCTGTCACTCCTCCGCTTCCTCTTCCTTCTCCTCACGGATCAGGTCAAGTACCGCCGTCAGCTCACTGCCGACCGGAGGCGCTGTCATCAGCTCCTGATGTTTTTTCTCCGGGGTAATATTGCAGAGAACATCACTCTCCCCGCGCTGCCCCTTTTCAATCATGTAATAATATACCTCATCTGTCTGCGGATTCCAGACAATATAAGCAGATCGCGCCATATGGACCGCCATCCCCGTCTTCGCAGGCAGCTCGATACACAATGCCGTCGTTTCCTCGTTAATATTCAGCGACATCACGCTGAAATCGTCAACCGTATACGGACTCGGGATCTTGTCTCCGTAAGGCTTTGCATAGAGCTCCTTCAGATACTCTGCTCCCCGCTCTTCCAACTCTCTCACGAAGTCACCTTTTCGCTCAAACAGCAAATGCGGAATCTGTCCTTTCTCCACAGTATTGCGGGCAAGAACCGTAAACTCCTGCTTTGAAACCTTCTTCACTTCCCGCCTTGACATTTTTGAGAAATCCGTTTCAAATGCTTTTTTACGGAAAATAAATCCCCCGGTCTGCGGATTAAGGAGAATCCCGGCCAGATCCGCCTTGCTTTTTAAAGTGTTCTCAATCACCTGGCTGGCCGGCACCGGAATCATATACGGGAAGTCCTTCGTCTCCTGAATCTTTTCTCTGGAAGTAAAAGCCGGCGCATACTTATTGCCGTTAGTGTCCGTCACCGTCAGCGGAAACAGGGGGAATTCCTCTCCTTTTTTCAGCGGTATCCCGTTAAGCATCTTCATTACAACCCGGACATCTGCCTTTTTCGGGAAAGCCACCGGCACGATTACCTGAGCGTTCCTGAAAATGCGTATCAGCTCTTCCAGCTTTTTCAGATCATTCTTCGACGCATTGTAGTCCGCGATTGCCGTTTCTAACCCGGCATTGTCCAGATTGTACGCCGGGCGGAGTAATATTTTTCTGTCCATTAGGCTTCCTCCGATCGGGTCTGCATAATTCCGCAGATCATCGATATGCTTACATTAAACTGCTTACTGTTCTCTTTTATCCGAATCAGTCCGTTCTGCTGATCCACATATAAAATCTTCGCCCCAAAAAATCCGGGCGTCGCCTCGAACATCCTGGTCTGATGCATATGAATGTCACAGCGGTCTCCCACAAAATAGCAAAATGGGTTCACTTCTTCATCCCAGTCTTCCACAATCAGCTCGGTCTCTTTTTTCAGCTTACGTTCCGTCATTTTCACTTCCGTGAGGCTTTTTGTGTAAGCTTTAGCTGCCAGCCCGCGTTTCCCTCGAAACTGAAACAAAATAAAATCCTTTCCGGAGGAGATAATTCCTACCCGGGCATAACCCACATCCTGTCCGGTCATATCAATATTCGCATATTTTCCATGGAACGCTCTGCAGTCAAACGGCACTCCGGACTCATGTATTAATTTGTTTGCAGCCATAGTCGCTCTCACACCTTTCATGCTCATTCACAATACACATTATACTAAGCTATGCATTGCGTATCACCGCATTTTATACAGAAGACTATAATCTAATGTTTTTCAGCAAATCTCCCATGGAAGTGCCAATGGACTCCGCTTTCGGAATGGATACTTTCACTTCATCCTCTTTCTTTTTCTGCTCCAGAAGCGCCTTGATGCTGAGCTTTAACTTACCATCCTGCTTACCAATGACTTTTACACGAACCTCCTGGCCCTTTTTCAGGACATCAGACGGATGCTTTACTCGCTCAAGAGCAATCTGAGATACATGAACCAGACCGGAAATACCATCGCCAAGATCTACAAATACGCCATAATCCTGAATACTGTCTACCTTTCCGGTGAAAATGCTGCCAACCTCAATTGCGGAAAGCTTCATTTTCTTTGCATTCTCCCGCTCTTCTTTCAAAATCTCTCTGGCAGAAAGAACCAGTTTATCTGAATCCTGATCGGCAGTGATCACACGAACCTGAATTTCCTTTCCGAGCCACTCATTCAGATCATTCACCCTCTGCAGGCTGAGTCTGGAAGCAGGAATAAAACCGCGAATACCCTCTACCATAGCGATCACACCTTTATTCACAACACCACTGATCTCCACAGTCAGATTTTCTTTTGTCTCATAGAGTTCTTTGATCTTCGCCCATGCAAGCAGCGCATCTGTATCATGTTCTCCGTCACCCATCATCTTATAAGACTCCTCAAGAGCTTTTCCCATATCTTCCATGGTCTGGACCGGAGCTTCCTCAGCTGCCGCGGTCTCTGCCGTCTCAGCTGCAGCTTCCTCTACTGCCGCCGCAGTCTCCTCCGCTTTGATCTCTTCTGCTGCCTCTGTTACCTTTGTCTCTGTCGTTTCCATAAAACAATCTCCTTATTTCTTTTTCTATTTATCAATCTATCTGATAATCTGCTGTATTTGTAAGGTTGCTAAAGTGATTATAATAAGTAAAAATAGCCTTTCCCTTAATCTGGTCCTGCCTTACAAAACTATACTGTAAAGCTTCCTCCTCCGTAGAGGCCAGCCCCGCTTCCATGGCTTTCTCTGCCCAAAAGCGTCCGTCAAGGGAATCATTTCGATTATCTCCCAAAACAAAATAACAGTCTTCGGGAACCTCAAAATAATAGCCGTCATTCTCCCAATACCATTCCTCCGGGAGATAATTCTCTTCCAGCGGGACTTCACTGCCGTCAATATAGATTCCGCCGTCCCGAATCTCCACGGTTTCTCCCGGAAGCCCGATGACCCGCTTAATATAAGTCTGTGACTCGTCCACCGGATAGGAAAATAAAATAATATCTCCTCGTTCCGGATCAGAAAACCAATAGGAAAACCGAAAACCGATCAGACGGTCTCCCGTCATAATCGTCGTCTCCATGGATCCGGAAGGAATCGTTGCATTGATGATAATAAATCGGGTTGCAATAAAAACGACAACCATTACAATGACAAACATCCGAATCCAACTGAACACCTCTTTACGGAGTTTTTGCTTTCGCTCCATCTCCCGCCGGCGCCTCAGAGTCTGAGGTTCTTTCCTCTGATGAAATCCCATATCTGCTCCTCATTTTACAACTTAAGTACCCGCTGCTGCACAGGATTCATCTATATATTTCAACGCATACAGGTACAATAATTCTTCCGGTTACTGCTTATAAATCGAAAGCCTTTTCATCTGATCTTCACAGATTCACCACCAGTTCCACCGGACAATGATCAGATCCCATGACCTCCGTGTGAATGTCTGCAGATACCAGCGCATCTTTCAGGCAATCGGAAGCGATAAAATAATCAATCCGCCATCCGGCATTCGTCTCTCTCGCCCGCCAGCGGTAAGACCACCAGGAATACACCCCTGTCTGATCCGGATAAAAATAACGATATGTATCTATCTTACCACTTTTCAGCGCATTTGTCATCTTTTCTCTTTCTTCATCTGTAAATCCGGCATTATGATGGTTCGTTTTCGGATTTTTCAGATCGATCTCCTGATGCGCCACATTCAGATCGCCGGCATATATCACCGGCTTATGTTCCTCCAGCTTCTGAACGTACGCAAGGAAATCATCCTCCCACCGCATCCGGTAATCCAGACGCTGCAACTCATTTTGCGAATTCGGCACATACACGGCAATAAAGTAAAACCTGTCAAATTCCAGCGTGATCACCCGTCCCTCATGATCATGTTCCTCAATGCCGATTCCATACGAAACCGAAAGAGGCGTCCGCTTTGTAAAAATCGCCGTGCCGGAATAGCCTTTTTTCTCGGCATAATTCCAATACTGTTCATACCCTTCCAGGTCAAGCGTAATCTGTCCCTCCTGAAGCTTCGTCTCCTGTAAGCAGAAAACATCAGCATCCGCCTGTTTAAAGTAATCTAAAAATCCTTTTTTTACACAGGCACGCAGGCCGTTTACATTCCATGAAATAAGCTTCATTACGATTCCCTCTTCAACTGCTCACGGCTCTCCATGCCGCCTGCAGACTTCGATGCACCATGCGCAACGTCGTTTAGTATCAGAAATCCCGTAAATTCTCAAACGAGAATTTACGGGAATCCGTTCCTCATACGCAACTGTCCGGCATCCGCACAGCTGCTTTCATACATCATACGAACTGTGTACTATGGCAGTCATACCTTACTTCGCGTAATCTGTTACACGGCTCTCACGAATCAAATTGACTTTGATCTGCCCCGGATACTCCAATTCAGCTTCAATCTGCTTGGAAATATCTCTGGCCAGGAGCACCATGTCAGCATCGCTGACCTGCTCAGGGACTACCATGATACGAATTTCTCTGCCCGCCTGAACTGCAAAAGATTTATCTACACCCTTGAAACTGTTAGTTATGTCTTCTAACTTCTTTAACCTGTTTGAATATGTTTCCAACGTCTCCCGTCTTGCTCCCGGACGAGCTGCTGATATCGTATCAGCCGCCTGTACAAGACACGCAACCAGAGACTCCGGCTCCACATCACCATGATGCGATTCCACCGCATTGATAATAAGAGCAGACTCTTTATACTTTCTGCAAAGAGCCACACCCAACTGAATATGCGACCCTTCCATTTCATGATCCACGGCTTTGCCGATATCATGAAGCAAACCTGCCCTCTTGGCCTGCTGGATATCTACTCCGACCTCAGCCGCAAGAAGACCGGCAATCTGCGCTACTTCGATGGAATGCTTTAACGCATTCTGTCCATAACTGGTACGGAACTTTAAACGTCCCAACAGACGCACAAGCTCCGGGTGTATACCATGAACACCCACCTCCAGAGTGGCCGCTTCGCCTTCTTCACGAATCACGCGCTCCACTTCTTTCTGCGCTTTCTCAACCATTTCCTCGATTCTGGCAGGGTGTATACGGCCATCGACGATTAGTTTTTCAAGAGCGATACGCGCAACCTCTCTGCGGATCGGATCAAAGCCTGAAAGGATGACGGCTTCCGGAGTATCGTCGATGATCAGGTCGATACCTGTCATTGTCTCCAGTGTGCGGATATTACGGCCCTCACGGCCGATAATCCGTCCCTTCATCTCATCATTCGGAAGCTGAACAACGGAAATTGTTGTCTCTGCCACATGATCAGCCGCACATTTCTGAATGGCGTTAACCACATATTCTCTGGCTTTCTTTCCCGCTTCCTCCTTGGCTCTGTTGTCCATCTCCTTGATCAGCTTCGCTGTATCAAGTTTTACATCTTCTTCAACAGTTTTTAGGAGATATTCTTTTGCCTGTTCAGAGGTGAGTCCTGAAATTCTTTCCAGTTCCTGAATGCGTTCCTCGTTTAACTTTGCAACCTCGGCTCTCTGACGCTTGATATCCTCTTCCTTTGCAGCGAAACTCTGCTCGCGGCGTTCGGCAGCTTCCAGCTTCTTATCCAGATTCGCTTCCTTCTGCTCGATCCGTCTCTCGTTGCGCGAAATCTCCGCTCTGCGGTCCTTAATCTCCTTGTCGAGCTCATTCTTCGTCCGGATGGACTCCTCCTTGATCTCGAGAGAAGCTTCCCGCTTCTTCGCTTCCGCGCTTTTCACTGCCTCATCAATGATACTGCGTGCCCGGTCTTCCGCACTTCCGATCTTCTCCTCCGTGCTCTTCTTAAAACGGGCATTCGCAACATACCAGGTGATGAAAAAGGTGAGGACAACAGCGATAACAACCGCGATTGCTACTGCTATACCAGTCTGCACCTCAGGCGCACCTCCTTATTTAGTTTTATTGTGCATATAACAAATGAAAAATTAATTTATATGTCATAAACTACAACTATTTGATTTTATACTGTTTTCAAGGTTATGTCAAGTCCATCTGGCGCTTAATCTCTGAATTCGAAAATCCTCTGCGGAGCAGATACTGGTAAATACGATGCTTCTCTTTTTGATCCATATGCTCCGGATCGTAATGCTTTCGAATCAGCAGTTTTTTAATCTGCGATGCTTCCTGATCCTCCCACACCTCATCCAGAGCCTGGTCGATCAATTCCGCCGCAACACCTCTCTGTTGCAATGCGATTGCAAGCTGCATGCGGCTCTTCTCCTCCTGATGAAAACGGATATAGGTCGCCGCATAGCGATAATCATCAATGTAATGATATGATTTCACATAATCTATGGCAACGTCAACCAGCCGATCCGGATAATTGCTGTCTTTTAACTTCCTCCGAAGCTGCATCTCCGTGCGGTCCATCTGCTGCAAAATATACATGGCCCGGCGGATTACCCTCTTATTAAGCACCTCCCGGCACAGACGTTCCCATGTATCCTCATCCAGCTCGCTTCCTTCGCTCAGCTGCCAGGCAGCCGCTTCCTTTTCGTAGACAGGGAAGGATAACTCATCCGTGCGGATCAGGAGGCGGCCTTTCTTCAGCTGTTTGATTTCCCTGATAAACATATGCTACACCTGTAATCCTTTGGACGGATGCGGCAGATACTGTGTATATATCCTTCAGTCGCCCTGAAAAAGTTGCCTGAAGGATATATACACAGTATCTGCCGCATCCTACACCGACTTCAATCGCCCTAAAAAAGTTACCCGAGGAACCAATATACTAACAACACCTGCCGCATCCTGCACCGACTTCAGTCGTCCCGAAAAAATTGCCTGAGAAATATATACGCAGCACCTGCTGCATCCTGTACCAACTTCAATGTTCAGCTATCAGCAGCAGCTGTATTTCACGCCCTGAAAGATTACTCTTCCTCAGGGAGCTCCTCTGCCTCCGCAGCTGCAACGGCCTCTGCCGCGGCGCGTTTTCCGTCCAGGTCAAAGTGGTCGCGGACTTTTTCCTCTACCTCCGCAAAAACCTCCGGATGTTCCGCAAGATAATTTTTCGCGTTCTCACGGCCCTGCCCGATTTTCTCACCATTGTAGGCATACCAGGCACCGGACTTATTGATCACATTCAGATTCGCAGCCAGATCCAGAACATCGCCCTCTCTGGATATACCCTTACCGAACATGATATCAAACTCTGCTTCCTTGAAAGGCGGAGCAACTTTATTCTTTACAACCTTAATACGGGTATGATTGCCGATGACCTCTCCGCTTTGCTTTAAAGCTTCCACCCGGCGGACATCGAGACGAATGGACGCATAAAACTTAAGCGCACGACCGCCGGTGGTTGTCTCCGGGTTGCCGAACATAATACCAACCTTTTCTCTGAGCTGGTTAATAAAGATTACAATGCAGTTAGACTTACTGATTACAGCCGTCAGCTTCCGAAGCGCCTGCGACATCAGACGCGCCTGAAGGCCAACATGAGCGTCTCCCATATCTCCCTCAATCTCGGCTTTCGGAACAAGGGCAGCCACTGAGTCTACGATTACGATATCCACCGCACCGGAACGAACCATCGTCTCCGTGATCTCCAGCGCCTGCTCGCCGTTATCCGGCTGAGAAATATAAAGATTGTCAATATCTACACCGATATTGCGCGCATAGGCCGGATCCAGAGCATGCTCCGCATCAATAAACCCCGCGATGCCGCCGCGCTTCTGAACCTCCGCTACCATATGAAGAGCAACTGTTGTCTTGCCGCTGGACTCCGGTCCGTAAATCTCTACAATACGTCCGCGTGGAATCCCTCCGAGGCCAAGCGCAATATCCAGACTCAGGCAGCCGGTGGGAACAGTCTCCACATCCATATGGATATTCGGATCGCCCAGCTTCATGATCGACCCCTTGCCGTACTGCTTTTCAATCTGCGCGATTGCTGCGTCCAACGCTTTTAATTTATCATCTTTTCTCTCTTCTTTTGCCATATCTTTCTCCTTTTTCGAACTGATGTTCGCCTATCTGACACCAATAATATTATAGATTCCTTCAAAAGTCAATCCTGTTTTTATTTTTTACAAAGGGATATTCCGCAAAAACGCACAATCTGATAAATGGAAATGGTATAATTTGTGAAGTGGCTTCATTATAGGACATATTTTCTGAAATAGCAATCCCCCCGTCCGCTCTTTTCAAACAATTCATTCTCAGAAAAGAATGTTTTTATATTATAGGAGAGCCAACGCTCCAGGACTTTATAGAAACCACGTCCTTTTCTGTGACGTAAAAAGGGTGCTGCAGTCACCTGCAGCACCCTCTGTTATTAATTTCCGATTAACCGCATTCCTTACTCATTCGCGATAGCTGCCTGAGCCGCTGCCAGTCTCGCAATCGGCACGCGGAACGGAGAGCAGGACACATAATCCAGTCCGATCTTATGGCAATACTCTACGGAAGACGGATCTCCGCCGTGCTCACCGCAGATACCGAAGTGCAGATTCGGGTTCGCCGGACGGCCCATGTCGATCGCCATCTCCATCAGCTTGCCGACACCGTTCTGGTCCAGCTTTGCGAACGGATCGCTCTCGAAAATCTTCGCGTCATAGTACGAAGTCAGGAACTTGCTCGCGTCATCACGGGAGAAACCGTAGCACATCTGTGTCAGGTCGTTTGTACCGAAGCAGAAGAAGTCCGCTTCCTTCGCAATGTCTGCCGCAGTCAGAGCCGCACGCGGAATCTCGATCATGGTACCGACTTCGTATTTCAGATCAGAACCGGCGTCCGTAATCTCTTTGTCCGCAACTTCCACAACCATCTTCTTTACAAACTTCAACTCGTTGGCATCGCCCACAAGCGGAATCATGATTTCCGGAACAACGGACCAGTCCGGATGTTTCGCCTGAACATTGATCGCCGCACGGATAACCGCCATTGTCTGCATCTTCGCAATCTCGGGGAAAGTAACATCCAGACGGCAGCCGCGGTGACCCATCATCGGGTTGAACTCGCGCAGTGCATCAATCTGCTTCCGGATATGCTCCATGCTCTTATGCTGTGCATCCGCAAGCTTCCGGATATCCTCCTCCTCGGTCGGAACGAACTCATGAAGCGGCGGATCCAGGAAACGGATCGTAACCGGGTTACCCTCCATCGCCTCGTAAAGCGCTTCAAAGTCCGCCTGCTGATACGGCAAAATCTTATCCAGCGCAGCTTCTCTCTCCTCTGTCGTCTCTGAGCAGATCATCTCGCGGAACGCGTCAATTCTCTCCTCACCGAAGAACATATGCTCCGTACGGCAAAGACCGATGCCCTCGGCGCCAAGCTCGCGCGCCTTTCTCGCATCCCTCGGGGTATCTGCATTTGTTCTTACTTTCAGCTTCCGATACTGGTCAGCCCATGCCATAATACGGCCGAACTCACCGGCAATCGTTGCATCCACAGTCGGGATAATTCCCTCATAAACGTTTCCGGTAGAACCGTCGATGGAGATCGCATCGCCCTCATGGAACTCTTTGGTTCCAATGGTAAACTTTTTGCTCGCCTCATCCATCATGATATCGCCGCAGCCGGATACACAGCAGGTACCCATACCGCGCGCTACAACTGCCGCATGGCTGGTCATACCGCCGCGGACCGTCAAAATACCCTGTGCACTCTTCATTCCCTCAATATCCTCCGGGGAAGTCTCCAGACGCACAAGAACTACCTTCTCTCCTCTGGCTGCCCATTCCTTCGCATCCTCTGCGGAGAAAACAACCTTACCGCAGGCTGCTCCGGGGGAAGCACCGAGACCGCGGGTCATCGGAACTGCCTTGTGCAGGATGTAGGAATCAAACTGCGGATGAAGCAGTGTATCTAAGTTTCTCGGATCGATCATGGCTACCGCCTCTTTCTCGGTCCTCTTACCCTCATCTACAAGGTCGCAGGCAATCTTTAACGCTGCCTGCGCGGTTCTCTTACCGTTACGGGTCTGGAGCATAAACAGCTTATTATTCTCTACCGTGAACTCCATATCCTGCATATCTCTGTAATGATCTTCCAGAGTCACGCAGACCTCTTTAAACTGCTTAAATGCAACCGGGAACTTCTGCTCCATTTCGGAAATATGCATCGGTGTACGCACACCGGCAACCACGTCCTCGCCCTGTGCGTTCGTCAGAAATTCACCGAACAGTCCCTTCTCACCGGTCGCCGGGTCACGCGTGAAAGCAACGCCTGTACCGCAGTCATCACCCATATTACCGAATACCATCATCTGTACGTTTACCGCGGTACCCCAGGAATAGGGAATATCATTGTCGCGGCGATATACATTCGCACGAGGGTTGTCCCAGGAACGGAATACAGCCTTGATTGCCTCGACCAGCTGTTCCTTCGGGTCATCCGGGAAATCGGTTCCGATTTTTTCCTTATACTCTGCCTTGAACTGGTAAGCCAGCTCTTTCAGATCTTCAGCAGTCAGCTCAATATCCAGAGTCACGCCCTTTTTATATTTCATCTTGTCGATCAGCTCTTCGAAATACTTCTTGCCGACCTCCATAACGACATCCGAGAACATCTGGATAAAACGGCGATAGCAGTCCCACGCCCAACGGGGATTGCCGGACTTCTTGGAAAGCACCTCAACAACAGTCTCATTCAGACCCAGATTCAGAATGGTGTCCATCATACCCGGCATGGAAGCTCTCGCGCCGGAACGAACCGACACAAGCAGCGGATTCTCTACATCACCAAACTTCTTGCCGGTGATCTCCTCCATCTTGCCGATCGCCTCGATAATCTGCCCCATAATCTCATCATTGATCTGACGGCCGTCCTCATAGTACTGCGTACAAGCCTCCGTCGTAATCGTGAAGCCCTGCGGCACGGGAAGCCCTAGATTGGTCATCTCTGCGAGGTTCGCGCCCTTACCGCCGAGAAGCTCGCGCATGTCCGCATTGCCCTCACTAAACAAGTAAACCCATTTAGCCATATTCAATTCCTCCTGTTAGTCTATACTTGTGATAATTTTAACATAATTTTCCCAGAAAACAACTGCTTTTCCGAAAATTGATGGCAGTTGTGTACAAATAAAAACAATGCATCATATATGATATAAAAACAGCCGCATGCATCATGTTTCAGTATTTCAACTGCATCACAATGCATGCGGCAATTTTCTGAACATCGCCTGTTTTTATTATATTCTCAGAGCGGCAAAGTGATATGATATTTCGGACCACTGCAAAAAACCTGTTGCCGGGCATAAGTTCGATCACGGAAATCAAAGACTTCCCATCTCACTCTTACCTCTCAATCTGAAAAACATCTGCTTTCAATCAAAACGCGAATTTCTCTTCGAAGTACGCTTCCAGCTCTGCAATGGGAATCCGCACCTGCTCCATAGTGTCGCGGTCGCGGACGGTGACGGCCTGATCCTCTACGGAATCAAAATCGTAGGTCACGCAGAACGGCGTACCGATCTCATCCTGGCGGCGGTAACGCTTGCCGATATTTCCTCTGTCATCGAACTCGCAGTTATATTTTTTCCGCAGCTGTGCAAAAATCTTCTCTGCGCCCTCGTTCAGCTTCTTCGAAAGCGGCAGGACACCGATTTTCACGGGCGCAAGCGCCGGATGGAAGTGAAGAACCGTACGCATATCCGGCTTCTCCTCCGTCCCAATATTTTCTTCATCATACGCACCGCAGAGGAACGCTAAAACCACACGGTCCGCTCCCAGCGACGGTTCGATTACATATGGAATATATCTTTCATTTTTCTGGTCATCAAAGTAGGTAAGATCTTCTCCGGAAGTCTCCTGATGACGGGAAAGGTCATAGTTCGTGCGGTCCGCAATGCCCCAAAGCTCGCCCCAGCCGAAGGGGAAAAGGAATTCGATATCGCTGGTGGCCTTGCTGTAGAAAGAAAGCTCTTCCTTCTCATGGTCACGCACCCGCATATCCTCGTCCTTCATACCCAGCGACTTCAGCCAGTTGATGCAGAACTCTTTCCAATAGGCAAACCACTCCAGATCCGTATCCGGCTCACAGAAAAACTCCAGCTCCATCTGCTCAAACTCTCTGGTACGGAACGTAAAGTTGCCCGGCGTAATCTCGTTGCGGAAAGATTTTCCGATCTGGCCGATGCCGAAAGGAATCTTCTTGCGTGATGTACGCTGCACATTCTTAAAATTAACAAAAATACCCTGCGCGGTCTCCGGGCGAAGGTATACCGTATTCTTTGCATCTTCCGTAACGCCCTGGAAAGTCTTGAACATCAGATTAAACTGACGGATGTCGGTAAAATTATGCTTCCCGCAGGTGGGACAGCATACATGGTGATCCTCAATAAAATCTACCATCTGCTCCTTCGTCCAACCATCGATCGAGCCGCCGAGGTCAATTTCATGCTCCTTCGCATAATCCTCGATGATCTGATCCGCGCGAAACCGTTCATGGCACTCCCGGCAGTCCATCAGGGGATCGGAAAATCCGCCCAGATGTCCGGAAGCTACCCATGTCTGCGGATTCATCAGAATGGCGCAGTCTACACCGACATTATACGGGCTCTCCTGGATGAACTTCTGCCACCATGCTTTTTTAACATTATTCTTAAGCTCCACGCCCAGATTCCCGTAATCCCAGGTGTTCGCCAGACCGCCATAGATCTCCGAACCCGGATATACAAAACCTCTGGACTTTGCAAGAGCTACGATCTTTTCCATTGTTTTTTCCATAAGTAATCTCCTCCGTTTTGAAAAAATCAACATAAGGGAATGATACCTTTTGTCCCATGTATCATTCATATAATACATATACCAGCACATCCGCTCCATCCTCCGCATCTACGGAAACCTTACTCTTTCCGGTGATTGATGCGAAATCTGCAGAAACATATTTTACCGTTCCCGGAACAACCACATCGACGGCGTCACCGATGATCAGCACTTTCAGATCATCCTCTCCGGCGATCTCGCTGCCCGAAATATAAGATGAAATAATTGTTCCCTCTATGACAGAAGAATCACTCTCCTCATCCTCCGTATCATCACTCGCCGTTTCCGTATCCGCCGAAATAAAATCCAGATCAAAATCATATCCGGCTGACTGTGCCTGAACAACACTTCCGGAAAACAGCTCTGTTCCGGTAAAATCCGCGTAAGTATCCGCACTGTCATAAGTAATGGTCACATATGCAGTTCCATCTTCCACCTTATCCTTCGAGACTTTGATACTTCCGTCATTCTCTCCTGTCCAGGCATCCACCTCGGAATCGACAAAAGAAGAAAGCTCATCGGCATCATAGTAGGACGCCTCAAAATCCTCCGCAATGTACTCCACGATCTTTCCGTTCTTTTTTAACTCAATCGTGTTCTCCGTTACAGCCGTGCCCCCGCAGGACGCTAAGGCAAAAAATGAGGCTGCCGCCAGCACAGGAACTGCTATTCTGATCTTCATACTGATCCTCTTCTTTCCTGTCAGAATCCGTTCTTTCCTATTCATAATGTAACAGCAAATTCTAACAAAAACCCATCGATGATAAAATGATGAAATACGAACCATTCACAGTTTATACACTAAAAAGGACTTTGACAAGTCCTTTTCCGGTAAAATCTTTTCTCAATTATTTTTCAAAGGTTACTCCATTATCTTTTTCATTCCATATACGGACTACTTTTCTGTACCAAACATTTTCGTCCGTTCTTTCATTCTGCTTCTACGGACGATTTTTTCTTTCTTCTTGTTTCGTCCGTACTTCTCTGCAGTCCATACGGACGATTTCCTCTTTCTCTTCTTGTTTCGTCCGTACTTCTCTGCAGTCCATACGGACGATTTCCTCTTTCTCTTCTTGTTTCGTCCGTACTTCTCTGCAGTCTCTACGGACGATTCAACCTTCTCTTCTTGTTTCGTCCGTACTTCTCTGTAATCTCTACGGACGATTCAACCTTCTCTTCCTGTTTCGTCCGTACTTGGCACACGGAATAGACGACGGATTCAACCTGTAAAATATACCGTTTTTCAACCTCTGTTGTATCCGTCCAGCCTTTAACCGAGCAGCTCCAGCGAATGGAACTCCCGATCTACATAAAGCTTCAGATATCGCTCCACAATCGCGCTGACTTTCTCATACACTGACTCGGTCACCTTAAAAGTGTAAAGTTTCTCCACAGGAGAAGCTACTATGTACTGCAGTGTATACAGTGCCGCGGCATCCAGCGGATAGCCGGCAATTTTCGGTCTCTGCACCACGCCATTCGGATATACGCCCGTTTTGTCCGGCTGACTTTCCACCATCCCTGATCTATTTACTGCACCGACCTGCCGGACATCCGTTACTCCCGCCGGATAACCTGCCATCTTCCCGCAGCAGACACTGCAAAGCACGCCCCTTTTTTCCACAGAAAACAGGGACAGCCCCTCCTTTTTTCCGCAGGACACACAGGAAAACACCCGGGGACTGACTCCGTAAATCACCAATGTCTTCAATTCATAAATTGTACGCACCAGACGCACATCCAGGCTCTTCACACTCAGAGCCCGGAGGGTCTGATACAGAAGCTTCAGCTGATCCGTACCGTCGTCGCCGGGCTGGGTGAAATAGTCCGCCACCTCCAGAAAATAGCAGCCATAACAGGTTTTTTCCAGATCCGTATACAGGTCACGAAAATAATTCTGAATCTCCGCTTTCACAACTGTGTAAGCGTCACGGCCTTCGTAAGCCTCAAATCTTCCGAAGCAGAACAGCTCTGTTCCCGCCTGCATGGCGCTTTTCGCACGCCGCGCGCCGCGCGCAAAAGCAGTCACTTTTCCCCGTTCTCTGGTAAGTATCGTAATTCTCTTATCGTATTCTCCCGCAGGAGCAACTTTCAGAATCATTCCCGTCAGGATACAAGTCTGCCCCATCCCGCCTCCGTCTCGTGCTATTCTTCTTCTACATACCTGCTGTTTCCCGTAATTCCCATATCTTTACCAGTACAGCCTTTATCCTCACTGTAATTTTCCGCCATGTTCCGACACGTTTCGTACTCGCTGTACTTTCCCGCATCGCTCTGACAGTAAGTCAGGTAATCCGCCACTCTTCCGCTTTTCTCAAATCGCAGCCACTCGCTCTCTTTCATCGCGCATCCCCCTTCGCCTTCGTGTCACTGTTCACAGTAATGCAAAGAAACTATGGTAACTATTCAGAACCAGGCTCGAAAATGCTGCGCATTTCCTCGCTGTCGCGTTCTCGTCAGATAAATTTGTACAAAAAACAGCTTACGAATGCAAACATCCGACACTGTTTTTCTACAAATTTGCCTGGTTCTGAATAATTACAAACTATGAAAGAATTCATCTTTACAGTTTCTGAAGTTAGGGTGTGCAATCAAAAAAACTCTATACGTTTTTCGGATCATATCCAAAATTTTTCATCTGCACATCGCTGTCGCGCCAGTTTTTTCGAACTTTGACCCAGAGGCGAAGATTGACCTTGCATTCCAGCATCCGCTCAATATCCTGCCGCGCCCTGCTGCCGATCTTTTTCAGCATGCTGCCACCTTTTCCTATGATAATCCCCTTATGGGAATCCTTCTCGCAGATGATCGTGGCCTCAATATCAATGATATCTCCCTTCGGGCGCTCCTTCATTGTTTCAATCGTCACGGCGATGCCGTGAGGAATCTCCTCGTCTAAAGAGCGCAGCGCTTTTTCACGGATGATCTCCGCTACGATCTGCCGCTCCGGCTGGTCTGTCACCGTATCCTCGTCATAAAACATCGGACCATATGGCAAATACTTGAAAATCATGTCCAGAATTACATCTACGTTGTCCCCTTTCAGGGCGGACGCCGGAATGATCTCCGCAAAATCATAAATCTTCCGATACGTATCGATAAAAGCAAGGATTTCCTCGTGCTTCACCGTATCCGTCTTGTTGATAACCAGGATCACCGGAACCTGAACTTTTTCCAGCTGCTCTGCAATATGCCTTTCGCCGGCTCCGATAAAATCTGTCGGCTCCACCAGCCAGAGGATCACATCCACATCCTGAAACGTGGACTCCGCCACATGCACCATATATTCGCCAAGCTTATTTTTTGCCTTATGAATCCCCGGCGTATCCAGGAAAACAATCTGTCCCCGCTCCATATCTGTGTAAACGGTCTGGATTCGGTTGCGGGTGGTCTGCGGACGCTTTGATGTGATTGCGATCTTCTGCCCGATCAGACGATTCATCAGCGTCGATTTTCCCACGTTCGGCCTGCCGATCAGTGTCGCAAACCCGGATTTAAACTGTACATTTTTTTCTTCGCTCATAAAACCTCCAGATGTTCAAAAAGTTCTGATTCTTCTTTTAATTTTTCCTCATTTCCGATCACGCAGACACAGGAATCCGCAAGCACCGCATCCAGCAGTTCAGCCAGACCGCGGATGCTGTCCTGATCCGCATGCAGAACTTCGTCCCGCTCCTGCTGCAGCATTTCGCAGGTAGTTCCGGTCAGGTAAGCCGTCAGTGACCGCCGGCCCTGAGACATCGGTGTCAGGGGCATATCCATCTCACTGAACGTGCCGATGACATAGCGCGTCATATCCCGCTCGTCCGCTTCGAAGGTTCTCAGATAATCCGCAGCTGCCCGGTAAACCTCCAGCGTTCTGCCCAGATTCGGGTCCCGATAGGAATAAAATACCAGATCTCCGGTCCGCCAGGACTGGACGCCGCAGCCATAAGCACCGCCGCGAACACGAATATTCTGCCAGAGATACTCATAATTCATCAGCGTCTTAAAAACTCTTAAACTGCCGCAATAGGGCAGGCCGCTCTTTTTGAAATTCCCGGCCAGCGCTACATACTGAATCTGTGAAGCATCCATAAATCCTTCGCTCACATGCTCCGAAAGCCCGATCGTCTGCTCCGCTTCCTGCGTATCCGCGAACAAACCGCCGTAAATCAGCTCCGCATTGGCTTTTACCTGCTCAAATTCTTCTCTCTGACAGGTGCAGCTGACAAGCAGATTCTGCGGCTGCATGATCTGCTCCAGAAGATTACACAAAGTTGACTTCAGTTCTTCCTTTTTATTCTCATAATCAGCATTCAGCTGTTCCAACACACGGTACTGACTGATACCGCTCAAAAGGTCATTATACTTTTCCCTGCGGGTAAAACCGGATAAAGCTCTGCGCATTGCCGCCAGATGGCCGCCTTCACTCAGATCGCTCTGCAGACGGGATTTTGCAGTGGCGATCAATTCCTGCATCCGCTTTTCATCCTCAAAAAGCGTATCAATCATCACACTTTTCGCCAGTTCCATGGCTTTCGTAAGATTCATCTCCAATGTACGGATACGGATCTCGAATTTTGCCTCATAGTCCCGCTCCCCTTCACCGGAAGCAACCATAACATCCGCCGAAATGCCGCCGGTATACAGGTTAATCTCATTCGTCAGATCTACAAACGGATACTCTTTTGTGTCCAGTTTTCCCAGGAACATCTGCAGGATGGAAAGATACGGCACCTGTTCCTCCGGAATATGACGGACATCAAAAAGATAATCCAGATAAATAATTCCGTTTGTGTCATACTCATGCCAGAGAAACGGTACCTGTCCCACAGTTTCCTCCACATTGCTATAAGGATCCGAAACCTTTTTCATGTCGTCTCTGGTAAGCAGCGGAATCGTATCCAGCTCCTCCTTCGTCGAAGGCGTCTCATGGTACTCCTCCAGCTGTTCGGTCTCCTCAATCAGCCGGGCAATCTCCTCCGGGCTTAGGGAATCCCGGTATGTGTTTAACTTCTCCTGCAGCGCCTGATCCCGCTTTGCATTTAATCCCTTCTCCGGCTTTACGCAGAGCCTTACCGCATGCGCGTTGTTCAAAAGGTATGTCCGAATCAGTTCTTCAAAATACCCTGTGCCGATCCGATTGCGAAGCTCCTCGTACACGCGGAGTTCTTCCATATGAAGGAACGGCTGGTTCTCATCATACAGCCAGCTGTCCATCATCTGCAAGCCGAACATCAGGCCCTTCGGAAAACGCCCGAAATCAGCCTCGCGGAACTTAAACTCCGCCCCATTGATCGCCGCCAGCAGCGTGGTCTGATTGACTCCGTTTCCCGCCTGATCTGTCAATGTATCAAAAATGATCCGAGCAAACGCCTCCTCCTGATCCGGATTCGCGTTTTTTGCGATAACACTGAATGTCGGCTGCAAAATTCCACTGTCGTACCCGCCGTAAATGTCATCTCCGATTCCGGCATCAATGAGCGCCTGCTTCACCGGCGCACCCTGACTGTTCAGCAATGCGTAGGCAAGAATATCAAAAGCGACATACTGCATCGGATCCAACGCGTTTCCCACAGACCAGCTGTAGCTTAAATACGTGTTATTTTCCTCGCTCTCCCCACTGGAAATCGAATAGGAAAGTTCCTTTTGCACCGGCTGTTCAAAAGAGGGCTGCTTATGAATCACTGAATCCAGCTCAAGCCGGTCATATCCGGAAAGATACTCCCGGTCTATCCACTCCAGCTTCTCCGCCGCATCCATGTCTCCATAGATATAGATCCAGGAATTCGAGGGGTGATAATAAGTGGAATGAAAATTCAAAAACTCCTCATATGTCAGTTCCGGAATCACCTCCGGATCGCCGCCGGAATCACGCCCGTAAGGAGTATCCGGATACAATGCGTTCATGACGCCCCGCTCCACAACGGCGTCGCCACTGGAATATGCCCCTTTCATCTCATTATAAACCACGCCGTTGACCGTCAGATTATCGTCCGCAGATGCCAGTTCATAATGCCACCCTTCCTGACGGAAGATATTCTGCTCCCGGTAAATATTCGGATGGAATACCGCGTCCATATAGACATCCATCAGGTTCTGGAAATCCTTGTCATTGCAGCTGGCGATCGGATACACCGTCTTATCCGGATAAGTCATCGCATTTAAAAATGTATTTAAGGAGCCCTTCGCCAGTTCAATAAACGGATCCTTTAACGGGAATTTCTCACTGCCGCAGAGTACCGAATGTTCAATAATGTGCGGTACGCCGGTGCTGTCCCTCGGCGGTGTGCGGAATCCGATATAAAACACCTTATTCGGATCGTCATTCGCGACAACCACAACCCTCGCCCCGGTCTTCTTGTGTACCAGATAATAACCCTCCGAGTGAATATCCTCCAGCGCTTTCTGCTGGCGGAGCTCATATGCGTCCAAATTCTCCAGTTTCTGTTTCAAAGTCATTCCCTCCATATGTCTTTTTATAATTACTGCTGTCTCCATATATCATGATATCATGAACTCCACCGTGCCCGTTCGAGAACCGCTGGTTCTCTCACTGTCCGGGCATTCGCCCTATGAAAACAACGTCAGTAAAAACCGACTGCCAGCACTCGTTTTTTCTTCCGTTATTTTCGCACGGCTCATTGCTTGCGCTCATCATATCATCACATCACGCAATGCAGAGCAACGGGAAAAGGCTGCCCTGTCCGGACAGCCCCATAGATCATATATTCATCTGTCTATGTATGGAACTCTCACAACCCTAACCTGTGACAGCTCCCTACAGCTGCGAATATGTAGCAGATTAAATCCTTCTGACATTGGCAGCCTGTACACCCTTATCGCCTGTGATCACGTCAAACTCAACAGCTTCATTTTCTTTCAGCTCTTTGTAACCGTCCATAGCGATAGCAGAAAAATGTACAAATATGTCATTACCCTCGGCATCTGAAATAAATCCGTAACCCTTTTTGGCACTAAACCATTTGACTGTACCCTGCATAGCTGACTCCCTTCTGAGTGCGCATACCTGCGCGATTCTTTTCTGAAAATACCACATATCCCGCGATTTGTCAAGAAAAGAAAATTTTCAATGAATTTTTTTGCGTTTTTGTCTATTTTTCCTAAAACCGAACCGTAATTACGGTACCTTTCCCCACTTCGCTATCCAGGGTAATCTCCGCGTCATGGAGTTCTACAATATGTTTTACAATCGCCAGTCCAAGACCGGTACCGCCGGTTTCCTTTGACCGGCTCTTATCTACACGGTAAAATCGTTCAAACACTCTTTCCTGAAGATCCCGCGGAATTCCGATACCGGTATCTGCGACCGTCAGCACTGCGCCGTTTGCCTCCGGACGCACCGTAACAGTTACACGTCCGCCCGGATTGTTGTAACGGATCGCATTCTGGCAGAGATTATCAATAAGCTCTGTCATCATATTACGGTTTGCGCGAATCGTACAGGATTCGCCGGTCAGAGATAAACGAATATTTCTCTTTTCAGCATTCACAGAAAGCAGATCGAGCCGCTCTCTTGCCGCCTCGTAGAAGTCGAGTTGTTCAAATGTAATCTGTGTGTCATCCCCGACATCCAGCTCTGAGAGACGAATGATATCATTGATCAGTGACACCAGACGGTCAGCGTTTTGACGAATTTGTGCCGCGAACCGGGTTTCCTGCTCCTCACTTACCATATGATTCTCAATCAATTCCGCATAACCTGAAATAGCCGTCAACGGCGTCTTCAGCTCATGGGAAACATTAGCAGTAAAATCCTGCCGGCTGCGGGCCGCTGAGAGAATATTCTCATGCTGCCGCCGAATCGTATTCACAAACGGAATCAATTCCTTGTAAACCGGCGTGTGGGAACTGTCCTCAATGTGCTCTGCCAGCTGGGCGATCGGCGCCAGGATTTTCCGCGTCAGCACATGTGCCATCAACGCACACAGAACAATGATAACAATCACAATCAGAAGGATTACCGGAAACGCCGTCACAAATACACTGAAGATACTGCGGACGTCAGCGGACAGACGGAGAACCGATCCGTCGTCCAGAAGGACAGCATAGTACATGGTGTTCATATCCATGGTATCCGATTTCCGGGTAATCTCGCCCTCTCCGTTTTCCAGTGCATCTGCGATTTCCGGGCGGCTTAAGTGATTTTCCAGCTCATCCGCCGATGCGTCGTTGTCATAGAGAACCGTACCGTCAGAAGCAACCCAGGTAATGCGCAGCGTATCCAGCTCAGAAAGCCGTTCCTCCAGCGTTTCCAGCATCTCACTGCTGCCGGTATCTTTTTCACTTCCTTCTCCGCTGCTCACACTCTCATTGTCTGTATCCTTCCCGTCTTCTTCAAACAGGCCGGTCATTTTCAGAATTTCGGCATTCGTGCGCAGGTCACTGCGGACCTGCTTCTGGAACAGGCCGTAAAAAACAAATGTAACGCAGAACATCGTGGCAATTACGGCCACGATGGACATGCCGATCAGACGCAGGTTGATCTTCTTTTTCATAATAATCCTCTTCGTATTTTTCAGTCTATTACATACCCAACATTCCGTACAGTCCGGATCCGGCTCCCGGCGTCTCCGAGCTTTTGCCGCAGGGTTTTGATGTGCATATCGACGGTGCGGGATTCGCCTTCAAACTCCGTACCCCATACCTGACGCATGATGGCTTCGCGGGATAACACCATGCTCGGATTGGTCATGAGATACCGCAGCAGCTCATATTCCTTGAATGTCAGTTCCAGTTGGCGGTCGTCCACAAATACAATATAGCGGTCATGGTCAATCATGATGTTTCCTAACTGAAGCACCTTCGGTTCCTTCGATTCTGTCCTGCGCAGCAGCACTTTCACGCGGGTGATCAGCTCCATGATGGAGAAAGGCTTCTTAATATAATCATCCGCGCCGTCGTCCAGCCCCCGGATCATATCCATCTCCGTGGTTTTTGCCGTCACCATAATAATCGGCAGACGGCGGGTTGAAGGATTTGTGCGGAGTTTCTTCAATATATCATACCCGCTTTCATCCGGAAGCATGATGTCTAAAAGGACAAGATCCGGCGTGATTTCTTCCATCTTTTTATAAAAGTCTTTTGCCTTCTCAAAGGCGCAAACCATGTAATTGCTGTTTTTTAATGCAATCGTTTCTATTTCACGAATACTGCTGTCATCCTCTACAATATAAATTAATGCCATTTTCCCTCACCTAATTTTTTATTCCATTATAATCATTTGCAGACAACCAGTCCAATACTCTGCCTGTCATGTACTCACTCTGTATGATCCCGTTTATTCTTCTTTTCCGAAGACTTTTCTTTGGCTTTTTTCTTCTTCCCGGAGGATTTATCTTTCGCTTTTTTCGACTTATGTTTTTCCCGTCAGCGGACGGTGTCTCCTCCCCGGGTAGCCCCTGAGAAAAGTACACCTGCCGCTCCGGCAAAACATATTTCTCTTTTATCTTCCGGTAATCCTCGCGGAACTCCCGGCTGTCCTCCACCGGAACTTTATCCATACCTTCCGGATCCTCCTCCTCGCAGATGCGAATCATGCAGGCGCCGACGTAAGAACAGTGATCCAGCACATGCTCAAAAGAAGTAATCATATCCTCCAGCAGCAATCCTGCCTCCATGGAACATTGCCCGGACCGCAGGCGGTCAATGTGCCGCTGTCTGAGCTCCACACTCATGCTGTCTATCGCTTCCTCATAAGCCTCAATGCTCCGCGCCATAGTCAGATCCGTATATCGGTAAGCCTGAATTGTGTGATTTAAAATATCCTGAGTGGCTCCGGCGTAAACCATCAGTTCACGCATTCCGGCGTCGGAAATTCGGATTTTTTTCTCATGCAGCGCAAGTACCGCTGATTGAAGCGCCGCTACATGATCGGCAATCCGTTCAAAATCCCGAATACACTGCAGCATAATCGATACCTGTCGGCTATCCTGGGCAGACAAACTCTTACTGCTGATTTTCATCAGATACACGCTTAATGCCGCATCATACTGTGAAACCTGATTCCCGAGACGCTCGATCTGTTCCGCTTTTTCTGCTGAATCATCTACCAGCAGCTCAATGCAGCGGTTCAACGCATCGCGCGCCAGCTCAGCCATGCGCACGGTAGTATCTTTGCAGATTTTTACCGCAAACGCGGGCTTCTCCAGAAAACGATCGTCTAAAACCGCTAGTTCTCTGCTCTCGGTCTCCTCCGGTTCATCCTGCTGCCGGTCAGGAATCGTCTTTTCGGCAAGCTTCACCAGAAGATTTGCAAACGGGAACCATGCCGCGCAGCAGCAAATATTAAACAGACTGTGTATCACGGCAATTCCGGCCGCATTCGCCGCATGATCCAGAAATGAAAATCGAACGGCTGCATTCACCGCATAAAAGGCAATCATAAATACGATTGTGCCGATCAGGTTAAAATACAGATGTATCATGGAAGCGCGCTTCGCGTTTTTTCCCGCCCCGATTGCAGAAATCAGCGCAGTCACACAGGTACCGATATTCTGCCCCATAATAATCGGAAGCGCCACTGAATAAGGAACTGCCCCCGTCGCGCAGAGTGCCTGCAAAATACCGATAGAAGCGGAGGAACTCTGAATCACAGCTGTCAGCAATGCCCCGGCAACCACACCGAGAACAGGATTGGAGAACATCGTCAGGATGGAAGTAAACTTCTCATTATCCGCCAGCGGCTCCACTGCCCCGCTCATCGTCTCCATGCCGAACATCAGAACCGCAAATCCGAGTAAGATCGAGCCGACATCCTTCCTGCGCTCATTTCCCTTTGCCGTCATCGTCAGGATAATACCGATTACCGCCAGAACCGGCGAAAAAGAAGACGGCTTCAACAGGGAAATCAAGATCCCGCCGCCGCTGATACCGGTCAGAGAAAGCAGCCATGAGGTCACTGTCGTACCGATGTTTGCTCCCATGATCACTCCCACAGCCTGTGTCAGGTTCATGATGCCGGAATTTACAAATCCGATCACCATAACCGTCGTCGCCGAGGAGGACTGAATCACCGCCGTCACAGCCGCGCCCAGAAGAACACCCTTCAGTCGGTTGGACGTCAGCTTCTCTAAAATGCTGTCCAGCTTGCCGCCGGAAACCTTGACCAGGCCGTCGCCCATCGTGTTCATTCCAAACAAAAACATAGCAAGACCGCCGGCCAATGTCAATAATGAAAAAATATTCATAGGAACTCCTTGTTATTTTACTTTGTAAATTTTTTTTACATTGTAAAATGCCTATGTAAAATCCAGGGAGTTCCTTTTGTAAATTCTGTGTAAATTTTATTTTACTTCCGCTCGCCGTTGATCATGTACATCACCCAGTTTGCGATATTCTCCGCATGATCGCCGATCCGCTCAAAATATTTTGCAACCAGAAGCAGATCCGGCGCCGCCTCGGTAAACTCACTGTTCTCCTGAATCAGACGGATCAGCGTCCGCTTCGCCTCCAGGAAAAGCTCATCCATGATATCGTCATGCTGCACAACTTCCTCCGCTTTCTCAAGATCGCGGTTTACAAAAGCCTGTATCGCGTCCACCACCATCACCATGCTCTCCGCAGCCATTTTCTTGATAACCTCCATCTCCGGAAGCTGTCTCGCATCCGCCAGATAGATGGAAATCTCCGAGATATCCGCCGCATTATCGCCGATTCGCTCCATATCCGCCACCATCCGCAGTGCAGCGGAAACCAGACGGAGATCCGAAGCCACCGGCTGCTGCTTCATCAGAAGCTTCATGCACAGGCCTTCAATGTCCCTCATCTGATGGTCAATCTCTTCATCGTATTCCACATTGCTCCTTGCCTTGTCAGCATCGTGATGTACGATCGCCTCAATGGCATATTCAATCGCCTGTTCCACCATGTGTCCCATGGTAATCAGCTCACCATTTAATTCGTTAAGCTGTTTATCAAAGTAATTTCTCATACTTATTCCTTTCTTTATAATATATCCGATGTTCCTGCGTCAGAAAATCCTTCCCACACATCATACCTTACGTTGCGAAACTCTCAACACCCTCACAACCCCGGCGAGTTTCGCAGCCACAATTACCATTTGGGTGATATACGGATTTCTTCGCGCGATGCGCTCTCGAAATCCTACATCCATTCGGAATCCGCCCTACCGGGCTACTTCCTCATGTCTGTTCGGGTCCCTAAGTCATAAAAGCAGATGCCCGCATCTGTTTTATGACTTTTGTCCCCTATATCACCCAAATCTGCCCGTGATGTAGTCCTCGGTCTTTTTGTTCTTGGGCATGGAGAAAATCTGATCCGTCTGCCCATACTCGATCAGGTCGCCCAGAAGGAAGAACGCCGTCTGGTCGGAGACACGCACCGCCTGCTGCATATTATGTGTCACCATCACGATCGTGTATTGCTTTTTCAGCTCCATAACCAGATCTTCGATCTTGGAAGTAGAGATTGGGTCAAGCGCGGAGGTGGATTCATCCATCAAAAGCACCTCAGGCTGAACCGCCAGCGCACGGGCAATACAGATTCTCTGCTGCTGACCGCCGGACACTGCAAGTGCGCTCTTTTTTAAGGAATCCTTTACCTCATCCCAGATCGCCGCATCCCGCAGGGACTGCTCCACGATCTCGTCAAGCTTTGCTTTTGCATGGATGCCATGCGTCCTGGGGCCAAAAGCTACATTATCATAAATACTCATGGGAAAAGGATTTGCTTTCTGGAAAACCATGCCGACTCTCTTGCGTAGAAGGTTGACATCCATACCTTTCCCATAAATATCCTCCCCGTCTAAGGAAATCAGTCCGTCGATCCGGCATCCTTCGATCAGGTCATTCATACGGTTTAAAGATTTCAAAAGCGTCGACTTTCCGCAGCCGGAAGGTCCGATAAACGCAGTAATCTAATTTTCCTGGATCTCCAGGTTAATATTCTTTAACGCATGAAAATCCGAGTAGTGGAGATTCATGTTTTCTACGGTCATTTTAATACTCACTGTTTTTCTTCCTTTACATATTTTTTCTGTTCATTGAAATCTTACGGAAACTACTCTTTCTTCATCAGATTCGCCAGCCGATCGGAAATAATATTTATAATCAGCACCATGATCAGCAGCACGACAGCTGTCGCAAATGCCTGGTCTGTATGAAGACCCTCCTGGGAAAGCACATACATATGTACGGCCAGCGTACGTCCGGAGGAAAAAAGATTTTTCGGAAGCTCCGCAACCGTACCTGCTGTATAGATCAGTGCCGCCGTCTCACCTGCGATACGTCCGGTCGCTAAGATGACTCCGGAAAGGATTCCCGGAACAGCGCTCGGCAGAACGATACGGAACACGGTCCTGAGCTTCCCGGCTCCCAGCCCGAAGCTTCCTTCACGAAAACTGTGCGGGACGGCCAGCAGCGCCTCTTCTGTGGTACGAAGAACTGTGGGCAGCACCATGATCGCCACCGTCAAAATTCCCGCGAGCAAAGAGTAGCCCATTTTTAAGAAATTTACAAAAAACAGCATACCGAAAAGTCCATATACGATTGACGGAATACCGGTCAGGGTTTCGGCCATCATCCGGATAACTTTCACCAGCTTGTTTCCCTTCTTCGCATATTCAACCAGATAAATTGCGGAAAAAACGCCTACCGGAACCGAGATCAGCAATGCCACACCGATCATGATCAATGTGTTGATAATGGACGGAAGCATGGAAACGTTATCCGAGGTATATTTCAGGGAAAACAGTTCCAGCGTAAGATTCGGAATGCCTTTCACCAGTATATAAATGATCAGGTAGCCCAGCATAAATATTGTAAATACCGCCGCAATGTAAACCAGAATTTTCAGGATCAGAGACCCCGCATAAATTTTTTTCTTCGTATTTGTCATGACGCAGCCTGTTCTCCTTTCCCTTTGATGATATTAAATACAAGGTTGATGATCAGGATAAAGACAAACAGTACTACGCCCGTAGCAATCAGCGCCTCCCGGTGCAGACCGGTGGAGTAGCCCATCTCGAGAACAACGTTCGTCGTCAGCGTACGGACGCCTTGCAAAATGCCGCTCGGCATACGCGCCTGGTTTCCCGCAACCATAACCACCGCCATCGTCTCGCCGATCGCACGTCCGATGCCCAGGACAACGCTCGCCAGAATACCGGATTTTCCGGCAGGGATCACGCAGCGGAAAATACTTGCCTCATTTGTTGCTCCCAGTGCCAGCGCACCTTCATAGTAAGCGGGATCCACGGCGCGGATAGACGTTTCTGTCACTCCGATGATCGTCGGAAGAATCATAATGCCGAGAAGGAAAGAAGCCGTCAAAATACTCATTCCGTTTCCGCCAAAAGTATTTCTGACGATTGGGACGATGACCATCAGACCGAAAAAGCCATAAACAACTGAGGGAATGCCCGCCAGAAGATCCGTCGCCGGCTTAATGATCCTGTACAAACGTTTCGGACAATATCTTGCAAGAAATACCGCGGTGAAAATACCAACCGGAACACCCAGAGCGATTGCTCCTCCCGTAATATACAGACTGCCGACGATCATTGGGAAAATGCCGTATTTGTCATTGCCCGGTTTCCATGTCGTTCCCCCGAGGAACTTAAAAAGGCCGATTTCTTTCATGGCCGGAATGCCGTTGATAAAAAGGAATACACAGATGCACGCAACCGCCAGAATGGAAATACAGGCAACAACCAGAAAAATAATCTCAAACAATTTTTCTTTAAATTTCATAATTAACCTCTTTTTTCAGGAAAATCGGGCACAATGTGCCCGATTTTCTGCTTAGATCTGTTCTTTCCCTTTATTACTCAAAATCGCTCCAGCTGGTCGCTTCACCGGTGAAGATCTGATATACATCATCGGAAGTCAGACCGGAAATCGGATTGCCGTTGTTTACGATAACTGCGATACCATCCATTGCGATGCAGGTAGCGGTTACACCGTCCTCGCCATCTTTCAGCTCACGGGATGCCATTCCGATGTCGCAGGTACCTTCGATTGCATTGGTGATACCTGTGGTGGAATCACTGGTCTGGATCTCGACGGTTGCGTTGGTGTTGATCGCCTCATAAGCCTCTTTCAGCTTCTCCATAACCGGAGATACGCTGGAAGAACCCGCTACGGAAATGCTTCCGGAAGCGCCGCTCGTCTCAAAAGCTTCACCTTCTGCAACCTCGATGTATCCGTTCTCAGAAATAACCGCCTGGCCATCCGCGCTCATGATGAAATCGATGAAATCCTGTGCTACATCGCTAAGACCATCCTGCGTCACGATGTTAAACGGACGAGCAATCGCATAGGATCCGTCAGCGACATTGTCTGTGGTCGCTTCCACTCCGTCAATCTCAATTGCTTTTACGGAGTCATTTAAGGAACCTAAGGATACGTAGCCGATTGCATATGTATCGCCGGCTACTGTGGACATCATAACCTCTGTGTTGTTTGTGATGGTAGCATCAACAGTGGTCATATCTTCCTTCTCGCCATCCTCGTTCGTCACTTCAATACCGAATAACTCGATGAACGCGCCTCTTGTACCGGAACCATCCTCACGGGATAATACGGAAATTGCGGAAGAGGAATCAAAATCAGATGATGTCTCCTCTGCTGTATCCTCTGCAGTATCTTCAGTTTCTTCTGCAGAATCCCCGGTGGTGTCCTCTGTGGCTGCATCCCCTGTGGAATCAGAGGATGAGCTGCTGCCGCATCCTGTCAGTGCAAAGCTACCTGCAACTGCGGCGCAAAGTGCCAGTGTCAAAATTTTCTTAAATTTCATTTTTTGTCTCCTTTTTTACTTTTTCAGACTAGTTAACTCGATCCGACTTCTCTTTCAAAACCGCGATCTCTGTTACAACAGCGATAGTATCAGGAGAATGTAAAATGCAAAATCCCGACAGCGTAAATGTTTTGTAAATCTTTGTAAAGCCAAACATATTTGTCCGGTTCTGAATAATTGCCCCAAAAAAAGAACACCCCGGTGCCGCGGCACAGCATACGCTGTGCCCTGAGCCCCGGGGTAAGGAGGATAATGAATATCTCTGTATCGAAACACCTATTCTTTGACGCTGCCCAGCGCCACGCCCTGCACAATATAACGCGACAGGAACAGATATACAATAATAACAGGGAATATGGAAAATGCGATCATCATGTAGACCTGACCCATATCAAACTTCAGCCAGTCGGCACTTCTCAGCTGAGCGATCAAAATAGGGAGCGTCTTTTTATCATCACTTTGCAGTACCAGAGCCGGTACAAAATAATTGTTCCAGCTGCTGACAAAGGTAAAGATCGCCTGTACCGCAATCGCCGGTTTCATCAACGGCAGCACGATCGTATTGAACGTCCGGAATTCACCGGCGCCGTCAATCCGGGCCGCCTCAATCAATGCCATAGGCAGCGAACTATCCATGTATTGCTTCATATAAAAGAAAGTTACAGGCGCGGCAATCGTCGTGCAGATCAGGGGGATCAGCGAATCATCCAGTGAAATGGCTTTTACCAGCTTTACAAATCCAAGCGCCGTCACCTGCGTCGGAATCATCATGATCATCAGAATGAACGGATATGCAAACCGTTTCAGCTTAAACTCATAAGCATGAATCGCATATGCCGTCATTGTTGAAAAATACACGCTGCACAGTGCGCTCAGGCCGGAAACGATCACGCTGTTTTTCAATCCGGACCAGATTGGCAAAGTCCCCGCTGCCAGATTTTTAAAATTCTCAATCAAATGCGTGCTCGGAATCGCTGAAAAACCTCTCTGCAGTTCTCCGTTTGACCGGGTTGCGTTAATGAACAGTACATAAAACCAGAACAGGCAGAAAAATGTAATCACGATCAGCACAATATAAGCAATCACTCGTCTGGTGCGGATACTCATACTCTTTTTTACTTTTCTGTTGTTTTTATTTTCTTCCATTTTCTGGCCTCCCCTCTCGATTCGGCGCCAACCATTCGGAAAACTACCAGGCTCAGCGCTGCGGAAATAAGAAACAGGACAACGGACAATGCACCGGCCATACCGTAGTTCTTACTGTACAAATGCTTATTCAGGTACATGATCAGCGTCATTGTACTCCGCATCGGTTCACCGGTACCATTTGTCAGAATCTGCGGTACATCGAACATCTGCAGGCCGCCGATCAGAGATGTGATCATCACATAAACCATAATCGGCCTGAGGAGCGGCATCGTGATCTTCCAGAAAATCTGTCTGGAATTTGCCCCGTCTACCTGAGCCGCTTCAAAAAGCGAGGTGTCAATTCCCATCATACCGGCCATCAGCAGGATTGTCGTATTTCCGAACCACATCAGACAGTTCATGAATGCAATCAGGCCTCTCGAAGACCAGGTGTGGGAAAGGAACTTATAAGGCTCATCAATAAATCCGATCTGCATCAGCAGGGAATTGATCGGACCCGAATCCGAAAACAGGGTAAAAAACAGCATTGCAAACGCAGATGCCATGATCAGATTCGGCAGGTAGATGACTGTCTTAAAAAAACGGCTCCCCCTCAGTCTCAGCTGCACATCTGAGAACCATGCCCCCAACAGCAGCGACAGCGTCAGCTGCGGAACAAAGCACATGATCCACATGATCATTGTATTTTTCGCGTAGGTCCAGATATCACCAGAACTAAACAGGGCCTTATAATTTGCCAGACCGACAAAGGTAGGCCCCACCTGCGTCAATCCGGACATATAATTTTCAAAAAAGCTGTTATATATCGTCGTAATAAGCGGGATCAGCTGAAAGATCACAAACGCTGCGGTAAACGGGATAAGAAAAATATATCCCCATTTATTATACCGGACAGCCTTCCCGTGTTTTTCCTTTTTCATATTGACCCATTACCCTCCTTTTTCGTCCGCTATCCATACGGAAAAAACAAGCACTGCTGTCTTACTTATAGTAGAAAAACCACGCCTGCCTACCTTTTCGGCCAGACAGGCATGATTCCTGTTCATGTGCCGCGGTAATCAGATTACAACGGCTTCTCGTTTCATTTCCTGCAATTCTAAAGAATGCCCTTCCGGATCAGTAGGTCAGCTCCGGATATTTCTCTGTGATTGCCGTGTAGAACAAATCCAGAGTTTCTTCATAGGTCGCGTTGCCTTCGAAGTAGTTCTTCATTGCTGCCTGAAACTCCTCGTTGCAGCCCTGATCATAGATAGAGGTGTTGCTCAGGTCGATGCTGCCCGCGTTCTCACAGTACATGGACAGCGGGTTCTGGCCGCCCAGGATATCGCTGCTGTAATCGCTTTCAGCCATAGCTTCCATCGCGGACTGATTGTTTACGAAGTCGTCATCCGCTTCTACGATCTCAGTCATAACGTCTGCATCGCAGGTAAGTGTACGCATGATGTCAGCAATCAATGTAGCGTTGTCAGTTCCGGTGGCTGCGCAGATCCATGTTCCGCCCCAGTAGAAACCCTGCGGTCCTTCGCAGGCACCCCAGCCACCTTCGTAACCGATACTGCCTTCCGTATCAGCAGCCATGGAGAAATTCACCAGCCATGCCGGTCCAAAGTAGCAGAATACATTGCCTTCCGGATAGAAACCGGAGCTCCAGTCATCACTCCACAGCTCAGATATGCCGGTGTAGCCTGCATCAACAAGAGCCTTGGAATCCTCAACCCATGCTACCAGGTTGTCGTCGATGTTAATCACGCCGTCCTCAACCCACTTGGAGGTAACATTGTTGGAGTATACACGATAAGTATCATTCACAGTAGATGTAATGGTGTAACCTGCATCCTTTAAGGTAGCAGCAGTCTCATTGAAGGTATCCCAGTCGCTCACATAAGCCTGAACCTCATCCGGGTCATCCGTGCCGAGCACTTCCAGAGCGGCCGCGCGGTTGTAGAACAGAACGCCCGGGCAGGCCTGCCATGAAACGCCCTTTAATACGCCGTCAGAATCAGTCATGACATCCTTTGTATACTGATACTGCTCAGAGAGTTCATCCTCCGTAAGGCCAAGATCAGATACCGACATTGTGTACTCGGTATCAACATATTTTAAAGCATAATCAGCCTCTACAAGGAAAATATCAATCTTATCATCGTCTGCTGCGTCCTCCTGCTCTAACAATGTAGCGTCCAGGTTGTCCTGATAAGCATTGTCATCACTTGGAGTAATATTCCATACTACGGTAACATCGCCGATCTGACCGGTTGTGGAATCAACCTCCTCATAGTCTGCATAGTGGTCTGTCAGACGGGTCTTAAACTCCTCATTCCAGCAGTAAATATTAAGAACTTTCCCCTCCTCAGAGTCAGCCTCATCCGCAGTGTCTGCGGCGTCTGCCGTCTCCTCAGCAGCACTTGTCGTATCGTCTGCTGTTGTTGTGTCCGACGAACTATCGGATGATCCGCATGCGGCCAGCGACAATACCATACCAGCACATAATAATACGCTTACAGCTTTCTTTTTCATGGTTGCTCCTCCTTTAATAAAATAATTATATAACCCTCCATCCTTCCCGGCACGGCGCCGTTCCGGATGGCTGTGTCCTCTTATCTGTCAACTCTTCATTCTGCACACCGTCTCTCCCGGAACCAGCCGCCCCGGTACTGTCACATGCTTCGGAATCCATGTACGCCGATTTTCTACCGCATCAATCAAAAGTCCGGCCGCAATCTTTCCGATTTCCTCTGTATCCTGATGAACGGTTGTAAGCCGCGGCCGCAAAATTTCAGAAAGGTAGCTGCCGTCGTATCCTGCGATACTGATATCATCCGGAATGCAAAACCCCAGCCTCTCCAGACAATTCATTCCGCCAACCAAAGCGAAATCATCCGGATAAAGAATACAGGTCGGGCGGTTTCGGCCGCTCATCAACTCCTCTGTCAACGCAGCGGCAAACGCAGGATCTCTGTATCTGGACTGTTTTACAGTGCAATCATCAGAAGAAATACCATAGTCTTCACAACACTTGTAAAAACTCGCCAGGCGGAGTCTCGTTACAGCAGTCAATTCTCCATGTATATAGGCAATTTTCCGATGCCCAAGGCTGCAAATATATTCCATCAGTGTCTGCATGCCCCCGGCATTATCAGAGATAACCGCCGAACATTCAGCAAAGACATAATCCGTTGTAACAATGGGAAGACCACTTTTTACCAGCTCGTAAACCCGCTCATCTCCATAATCCGCACAGGCAACCAATACTCCATCAAAATTTCGGTAATGGCACTGCTCCAGAAAGGTCATCGTCTTTCCGCCGGGCCGATCCGATATAAAAGTAATACTATATTCGCGCTCCTCCGCATCCTTCTTAAAACTGTTTAAAATACCTGTAAAATACTCATGCTTCAGCCCGCTGCCCAATTCATCAGAAAACAGGATGCCAAGATTATACGTGCGGTTCGTCTTTAAAAAACGCGCAGCAAGGTTAGGCAAATAGCCCATCTCCTCTGCCTTCGCCCGCACCATCCGTACAGTCTCCTGGCTGACATCATCATAACCATTCATGACTTTGCTGACTGTAGCTCTCGAAATCCCGCAGGCAGCAGCAATATCCTTAAGCGTAACCATCCCCAAACTCTCTCCCTCTTAATCACATGAAATGATTCTGCAATTCTCCCTGTTTTGCAAATCACGCATTGTTTCGAACTCATTTTCGTAATTCTATTTTAAGTCTATTTTTAATCTGCGTCAATCCAGAATTGTCTCCAAAGTTTCGGGCATTATTTTGTTTATGTTGCACAATTTTTATCATTTTTTAAGTTATTTATTGAAATTATTGCCAATTTCATGTTTAATGTTAAAAAGGGTTGTTTTATTTTGTCTAAATCGTGTTCGTTCATATATTTAAGGAGGTTTAACTTATGAAATACGGCCATTTTAACGACCAGGCAAAAGAATTTGTGATTACTACCCCCGCCACTCCGCTTCCCTGGATCAACTATATTGGTTCGGAGGATTTTTTCGGGCTGATTTCCAATACCGGAGGCGGATATTGTTTTTACCGGGACGCACGGCTTCGCCGGCTGCTGCGTTTCCGCTACAACAATCCGGCAGGAGATGCAGGCGGACGCTTTTTCTATATCAAGGAGCAGAATCAGCAGGCCTGGAGCCCCTGTTTTCTCCCCTGCAAGACAGATCTTGATTCATACACCTGCCGCCACGGCATGGGATACACGATTTTCGAATCCGGGAAAAACAACCTGTCAGCCTCCGTCACCATCACAGTGCCAATGGGTGAATCCTGCGAGCTGCACCTTCTCACTTTGAAAAATACCGACAGCGAGAAAAAAAAAGTTTCCTGCTATGCAGCCGTGGAGTGGTGCCTCTGGGACGCCGTAGATGATTCCCAGAATTACCAACGCAACCTAAGCACCGGTGAAGCAGAGGTTGAAGCAAACCATAACGGCGCTTCCGTTTTATACCATAAAACAGAATACCGTGAACGGCGCGATCATTACGCTTTCTACGGGATGACTCCCGCCGCTGATGGATACGACACCGATCGGGAATGTTTTACCGGACGTTTCGGCGGGTGGGAAAACCCTGACTGCGTGTCAGAATCCCGCAATCAACAATCCGTTGCAAGAGGCTGGTATCCGATCGCCTGCCAGAGAAAAGATTTATGTCTGGCTCCAGGTGAAGAGACTTCACTTGTACTGGTACTCGGTTATGCGGAAAACCCCCGCGACCGAAAGTTCATCTCTCCCGGTGTTATCCGAAAAGACGCTGCTCACCGCCTGATAGGGAAATATCGTACCAAAGCAGATGTAGAACTGGTCCTGGATGAGCTTGCTGCATACTGGGACTCTCTGCTCGGACGGTTCACACTTCAGTCATCGGAGCCGTGTCTGAACCGCATGGTTAATATCTGGAACCAGTATCAATGTATGGTCACCTTCAATATGAGCCGCAGTGCCAGTTACTACGAGACCGGAACCGGCCGGGGCATGGGATTTCGTGATTCCTGCCAGGATCTCCTCGGCTTCGTGCATATGATACCGGAGCGGGCCAGGGAACGAATTCTGGATATCGCTGCTGTACAGTTTGCGGACGGCGGCGCCTACCACCAGTATCAGCCGCTGACCAAACAGGGCAATGACACCATCGGTTCCGGCTTCAATGATGACCCGCTTTGGCTGATCGCAGCCGCTGCCGCTTATATCAAAGAAACCGGCGATGCGGAAATTTTGGAGGAACCGGTTCCTTTTGATCATGTTCCCGGCAGCGAGGTGCCTTTGATGGAGCATTTACGCCGCAGTTTTGATTATACACTCAGCCACATCGGTCCCCACGGCCTTCCGCTGATCGGACACGCAGACTGGAATGACTGCCTGAACCTCAACTGCTTCTCCGAAGAGCCAGGCGAAAGTTTCCAGTGCCTTTCTCCGAAAGACGCTGACAAATCAAACGCGGAATCCGTCTTTATCGCGGGTATGTTTGTCCTTTACGGACGTGAGTATGCGCAGCTTAACAGCCGCTTCGGCGATCCGAAAGAAGCCGCTCGCGCAGAGGAAGCTGTTTCGCGCATGGAACAGGCTGTCATCGCCAACGGATGGGATGGAGACTGGTATATCCGTGCCTATGATGCCGAGGGGAATAAAGTCGGAAGTAAAGATTGCGAAGAGGGAAAGATTTACATTGAGCCGCAGGGATTCTGCGCCATGGCTGAGATTGGAAAAGAAGAAGGTCTCTGCGACCGGGCACTGGATTCCGTCAACCAGTACCTGACGTTTGATTATGGTACGGAGATTTTATGGCCCAGATATACAAGATATTACAAAGAACTCGGCGAGATTTCCAGCTATCCGCCCGGATATAAGGAAAACGGCGCTGTGTTCTGTCACAATAATCCATGGGTCAGCATCGCGGAAGCCATCCGTGGAAACGGGAAGCGGGCCTTTGACATCTACCGCCGCGTCTGCCCAGCCTGGACGGAAGAGTTTTCTGAGATTCACAAGACAGAACCTTACGTCTACAGTCAGATGGTAGCCGGCCGGGATGCCGAGGTTCCGGGAGAAGCAAAAAACTCCTGGCTGACAGGCACCGCCGCCTGGAGCTTCGTGAATGTAAGCCAGTATATCCTGGGCATTCGCCCCGATTATGACGGGCTCAGGATCCGGCCCTGCCTGCCGGACTGGATGGAAGAATACACCGCCACCCGCGTATACCGCGGTGCCGTGTACCATATCCACGTTGTAAATCAGAAGAAAGGCGGCGAAACCTTAATTCCTTTTGCAGAGGGACAGACAGAATACAGCGTTGAAGTAATCTGTTGATAATCAGACAGGCGGTCGATTTTGCAGACAAAGCCGATTTCGACCGCCTGTACGTACCCAATTGCTGTATTTTATGATTTGGTCCGTATGTTTTCCGGCGGTATACGGACGAATTCGCTATTTTTGACGATTTAGTCCGTACATTCCCTGGCGGCATACGGACTGTTTTGCTATTTTTGGTGATTTGGTC
>JAJPZY010000118.1:54552-90322 GCA_021204085.1 Clostridiales bacterium
CCCTGGCGGCATACGGACTGTTTTGCTATTTTTGGTGATTTGGTCCGTATATCCCCTGGCGGTATACGGACTGTTTTACTATTTTTGGTGATTTGGTCCGTACATTCCCTGGCGATATACGGACTATTTTTCTATTTTTGACGATTTGGTCCGTATGATTTCCGAAAAGTACTCATGTAACAGGTGCGTGAACGGAAGTGACATGTAACATAAAAAGTTCAAATCAATCTTCAGAATCATTCAAAATATGCCACGCCGGACTCGAAGATCTTCATATCCTGCTCGCCGTAGATATTGATTGCGACGCTGTCGCCGCGGCGCTCGGAGTGTGCCATCTTGCCGAGCACACGGCCATCCGGGCTGGTGATACCTTCGATGGCCATATAGGAGCCGTTTACGTTCCACTCTTCATCCATGGTCGGCATTCCGTTCTCATTTACATACTGCGTCGCGACCTGACCGTTGGCAAGCAGACGATCCAGCCACTCCTGCGGCGCCACAAACCGCCCCTCTCCGTGGGATGCCGGATTAGTATACACTTTTCCGAGCTCTGCCTTCGCAAGCCACGGGGATTTGTTCGTCACGACCTTCGTATAAACCATCTTTGAAATATGACGGCCAATCGTATTGTATGTCAATGTCGGGGAATCTGCAGTGCCTTCCTGGATCCGTCCATACGGAACCAGACCGAGCTTGATCAGTGCCTGGAATCCGTTGCAGATGCCCAGTGCAAGGCCGTCCCGCTCATTCAGCAGCCGCTCCACAGCTTCTTTCATCTTTGCGTTGCGGAAAGCGGTCGCAAAGAATTTTGCAGAACCCTCCGGCTCATCACCTGCGGAAAATCCGCCGGGGAACATGATAATCTGCGACTGATCAATCGCTTTCACAAAGACATCGACGGAATCGCGGATGTCCTCTGCGGATAGGTTCCGGAATACCTTTGTGATCACATCCGCCCCTGCGCGTTCAAAGGCTTTTGCGGAATCATACTCGCAGTTGGTTCCCGGGAATACCGGGATAAAAACGGTCGGTCTGGCCACCTTATGTTTGCAGATATAAATCTCCTTTGTATCGTAAAGCTTTAACGGCAATTCATTCGTCTCCGGACTCGCCTTTGTCGGGAAGACCTTCTCAAGCGTACCTGTCCAGGCGTCCAGCGCCTCCGCAAGCGGAATGCTGACATCACCGTATTTGAAGACGGGCTCCGCAAGGACGGAACCGGCGATGGAAACATTCGCGCGAATTCCCGCTTCCTCCATGGCCGCCTTTACCGCATCCGTATCCTCCGGCGCCACTTCAGCAATCAGGTTGCCGAATCCGGGCGCAAACGCCTCCTCCGGCTTCATGCAGCCGCGGATGGAAACGCCCAGTTTATTTCCGAATGCCATACGGCTGACCGCCGCAACAAGTCCCGCGCCGTCTAATGCGTAAACTGCACGCAGTTTTTTCTCACGCATCAGGCTGCAGACCACATCATACATCTTCATCATCTGCGCGTAATCCGGCAGATCATATTCATCCTTTTCAATTGTAAAGAGCATCAGCTTATCTCCGGCGCTTTTAAGCTCCGGCGTCACGATATCCTGCTCGGCCGCCACATCCACTGCAAAGGAAACCAGCGTCGGCGGCACGTCAATCTCATTAAAACTTCCGGACATGGAATCCTTGCCGCCGATGGAAGGCAGGCCGAATCCCATCTGCGCGCTGTACGCGCCGAGAAGCGCCGCAAACGGCTGGCTCCAACGGGACGGTTCCTCACTCATCCTGCGGAAATACTCCTGGAAGCTGAAACGGATCTTGCGGTAATCGCCGCCTGCGGCGACAATCTTCGCCACAGATTCTACGACCGCATAAACCGCTCCGTGATAGGGACTCCAGCTTGAAAGATACGGGTCAAAGCCATAGCTCATCAGCGTCACCGCGTCACATTTCCCGGTCATCACCGGAACCTTCGCCGCCATCGCCTGCGTCTCGGTCAGCTGATACCGGCCTCCGTACGGCATGAAAACGCTGCCCGCGCCGATGGAGCCGTCAAACATCTCCACCAGTCCCTTCTGAGAGCAGACATTCAGATCCTTCAAGGTATCAAGCCATGCTGCACGAATGTCGTTCTGCGCTAAATCCTCTGCCACGGCATGCACTGCCATCTTATTGAAATAATTATCCTCTTTTGCCGGGATATCTACCGCAATCTTTGTCTCCTGATGCGCGCCGTTTGTATCCAGAAAAGCCCGGGACAGATTGACGATTTCTTTTCCTCTCCAGGATAAAACCAGACGCGGCTCCTCGGTAACGACCGCTACCGGAACTGCCTCCAGATTCTCCTCCGCTGCATAAGCCAGGAACTGATCCACGTTTTCCGGTGCGATCACAACAGCCATCCGCTCCTGGGACTCGGAAATCGCAAGCTCCGTTCCGTCCAAACCGGCATATTTCTTCGGAACCTTATCCAGATCTACCCGCAGGCCGTCTGCCAGTTCACCGATTGCAACGGACACTCCGCCTGCACCGAAATCATTACATTTTTTAATAATATAAGAAACCTCTTCCCTCCGGAACAGACGCTGAATCTTGCGCTCTGTCGGCGGATTTCCCTTCTGAACCTCCGCGCCGCAGGTGTCAATGGAGGCAGTATTATGCGCCTTGGAAGAACCTGTCGCGCCGCCGCAGCCGTCGCGTCCGGTGCGTCCGCCCAGAAGAATAATGATGTCGCCCGGATCGGATGTCAGTCTCTGCACCGCACGGCGGGGCGCTGCACCCAGAACCGCGCCGATTTCCATGCGCTTCGCCACATAGTTCGGATGATAAATCTCCTTTACAAGACCGGTAGCCAGGCCGATCTGGTTGCCGTAGGAACTATAGCCTGCAGCTGCGGAACGGACAATCTTTTTCTGCGGAAGTTTACCGGTAAGCGTCTCCTTCACAGAGATGGTCGGATCGGCCGCGCCGGTCACACGCATCGCCTGATATACATAAGTACGGCCGGAAAGCGGATCGCGGATCGCTCCGCCCAGACAGGTCGCCGCACCGCCGAAAGGCTCAATCTCAGTCGGATGGTTGTGTGTCTCGTTTTTAAAGTTGATCAGCCACTCTTCCTCTTTTCCGTCAACGGTAAGCGAAACTACAATAGAGCAGGCGTTAATCTCATCGGACTCCTCCTGGTCCTGAAGTTTGCCGTCTTTTTTCAGCTTTTTCATCGCCATCAGGGCAAGATCCATCAGGCAGACAAACTTCTCCGGACGGTCTTTATACAGCTCATCGAAATTGTCCAGATACTGCTCATAGGCCTTCTGTATGGGCTCAAGATAATATCCGTCGCCAAACTGAACATCTTTCAGCTCAGTAGAGAATGTCGTATGACGGCAGTGATCTGACCAGTAGGTATCCAGCACGCGAATCTCTGTCATCGACGGATCCCTGTGTTCCTCGCCGGCAAAATACTTCTGTATATGAAGAAAATCCTGAAATGTCATAGCCAGGCCAAGGGAATCATACAACGCTTTTAAAGGCTCCTCATCCATCGCGGAAAACCCTTTAAAAATAACGACATCATCCGGCTCCGGGAAATCCTGAACCAGCGTCTCGGGCTTTTCAAGCCCGGTCTCTCTCGAATCCACCGGGTTGATGCAGTGGCGGCGGATGGCGGCAAGCTCCTCCTCTGAGATCTCACCCTCGATCACATAAGTAGTAGCGCTGCGGATGATCGGCTCCTCATCCTCATTTAAAAGTTTCACGCATTGCTCCGCCGAATCGGCTCTCTGGTCGAACTGTCCCGGCAGATACTCCACGCTGAAGGTCTTCGCACCATTTAAATCAAAGGTTTCCTCGTAGACATCATCCACCGGCGGCTCTGAGAAGACACTCACCAGCGCCTCCTGATAGGTCTCCTCGGAAATATTCTCCACATCATAACGAATCAGCTCTCGCACCTTCGTCACTCCTGAGATCCCGAGATAGCTCTTAATCTCCGACTCCAGTTCACGCGCCTTTACGGCGTAAGCATCCTTTTTCTCAACATAAACTCTGCGTACACTGCTCATTTCATTTCCTCCCATCTGGCTGTTAAATATGGCTCTATTACTTCTAACACATACTCTGCTTTTTTCAACTGTTCTTTCGCCATATCAATCGAAATAATAAAAAAATCCTGATAATCCGCCTTGTCCCGCAAACGAAAACATTGATCCAAAACTTTTGACAAAGATTTTTCAAATATACCTTCCTTGATATAAACCCTATTAAAATAAGAGATCACTCCTGAGTGCTTGCTGGAATCAAATTGATCCAACGCTGTCACTGAACGTAAAGCATGAAAAATAGCATAATAGGGTCTGTTTACAGAAGCCTTGAAAAAACCGGCTGACAATAATTCTTTTGCAGCAGTAATATCCTCTTTTGCGCGAGAAAACCGATATTCTGACAAATCTTTTATGCTGCCTTCCATAATATAATCCCTTCTTTCTTTATATTTTTATAAAAAGGAATTATGTTTTCCCACTTACGAAACATATCATAATCAATATCAATCGCAGAAAACACTTTATCATAGGCTAAATTCATGTCTACAATGAAATCAGAGAGAGCATCTTCTGTTTGCGAATTCAAGTTTTCCCTTATAATAATTGCAATGTCCACATCTGACTCATCTGTTTGTGTTCCTCTCGCTACAGAACCATACAATATAATCCGCTCTACCGATGATTTCATTATTCTTAAAATGCCTTCAACCAATTCATCCAAAATACCCTGAGTCATACCTCTAACTCCTTTTTTAAACTGATAATCATTCTAGCATGACGACATTCTTAATTCAATATTTTTCACTTCAAAAAACAGATTTCCAGAATTCTTCCAACAGCCCCGGCAGCGTCTCCAGACGGCAGACACGGCAGTCCTCCCACTCCCGCGGAAACAATGCCCGGTAGTCGCGCCGCAAAAACCGCTCATCCAATAAGCCAATCACCCCTTGATCCGTCGCGGTGCGAATCACGCGCCCGGCCGCCTGCATCACCTTGTTCATGCCGGGATACTGGTAGGCGTACTCAAAACCCCGCCGCTCGAATTCCGATTCAATCCTGTTTTGCGGATTATCTTTTGACAGATTATTTTCCCGCCGTTCTTTCTCCCTCCGGTCAGACAATGCAGTCGATACTTCCCTGGCCTGTGCCAGCTCCCCATTATAATAAGACTTCAGAATCTCCCGCTGCGTACAGATCTGCGGCAGACCGGTGCCCACCACCAGCACGCCGATCAGCTGTTCATGCTTTAAATCAATTCCCTCGGAAAAAATCCCGCCCAGCACACAGAAAGCCACCATGGAGACTGCCCGCTCTTTTGAAAACTCTTCAATAAATGCCTCCCGCTCCGCTTCTCTCATATTTGAGCTTTGCTTTACGCAATCCATCCCGGTATCCATCGCCGCGAACTGCTCACAGACATTTTCCATAAACTGATAAGACGGAAAAAAGGCGATATAATTTCCGCATTTTGCTTCTGCAGTCACCCGGATATACTCTGCAATCCGCTGAAATTCCGTCAGATTCCGCCGCGTATACAGGCTGCTGACATCATTCGCTGCAAACAAAAGCCGCTGGCTGCTCTGAAAGGTTGAATCCGCATAAACCGCGTAATTATCCGTGCGCGCACTGAGCAAACTTTTATAATAATTCACCGGCAGCAGCGTCGCAGAAAAGAAAATCGCACTTTTTCCCCGGTCCAGGCAATTCTGAAGATTTCCCGCCGGATTCACACAGGACAGATGAAGGCGAAACTGATTTTCCCCGTCAAAATCCGTATAGATCACATATTTCTCATCTGCCAGCTCATACATGGCCATAAAATGACGCACGGAAAAATAAAACTCTGTAACCTCTTTTCTCTCCGGGAACTCCGCCCGTCGACGCATAAACTCATCCATCAGAGACATGAGACGCATCAGAGAAAAAGCAAAACTTTCCACGCTGGTGTATACGGTATACTTTTCACATTCCCGCTTCCAGTCCAGCATCTGCCGGTTGCACCGCTCCAAAGCAGAAGCAATCTTTTTATTATATTTCCGAAACACGCGCTTCATCTTCAGGAAATCCTCTTTCACCAGACAGGCGCTGTACATCTCCCGTCCGCGCTCCACCAGATTGTGTGCCTCGTCAATAAGAAAAATGTAATCCCCCTTCTCTCCCTCCGCAAAAAAACGCCGCAGATAAACATTAGGATCAAACACATAGTTGTAATCACAGATAATCACATCCGACCACAGAGACAGATCCAGCGCCATCTCAAACGGGCACACCTGATATTTTTCCGCATGTGCCAGAAGCATATCCCTCGTATAGTCATCCGCCGTCGTCATCAGCTCAAAAACCGCCTCATTCACCCGGTCATAATGTCCCTTCGCATACGGACAGTTTACGGGGTTGCAATCCGTCTCCTCACAGGGACACAGCTTTTCCTTCGCTGTAATCGTCAGTACCTTGCACCGGCAGCCATTCTTTTTCAGGAGATCAAACGCATCCTTTGCAACCGTCCGCGTGATCGTCTTTGCCGTGAGATAAAAAATCCGGTCCGCCAGTCCCTCCCCGACCGCCTTCACCGCAGGATACACCGTGGCAATCGTCTTGCCCGTACCGGTAGGCGCCTGCAAAAACAGATTCTTTTGCCGCGCAATCGTGCGATAGACATCCCCAATCAGCTTTTTCTGTCCCTCCCGAAAAGGAAACGGAAATTCCAGCACTTGAATCGAATCCCGCCGGATCAGGTTCCACTCATACTGGTGATCCGTCCACTTCCGGTAGGATTCAATCACCCCGTCAAACCAGGCGCTTATCTCAGGGAATGAATACTGTTCCTCAAACCGCTGAACTTCCTCCGTATCAAGGTCACAGTAGGTAATCTGCACGCCGATCCGCTCAAGCCCGTGCTGTAGTGCAAAAATATAGGCATAGCACTTTGCCTGCGCCAGATGCACCGGATACGGCTCCGTAAAACGGGTTACGTCCGTATACATACACTTAATCTCATCGATGCAGAAAATATTATTTTTTCGGAAAATCCCGTCTGCCCTCCCCTCCAGAGAAAGCAGATAGTGTCCCATGATCAGTTCATGGCGAAGGGTTACCTCCGCCCGGTACTCTGAATCCATGCGGCTCTGAATCTTTCGATGCATCCGGCTTCCCTCCTGCATGGCCTCCTGACGCATACCGCTCCCGACACGGTTGTCGATGTCGCCGGAGCGGAACACAAACTCTACAAGATTGCGAACCGAGAGACGGATTTTTTCCTGTTCAATTATTTCCGCACTCTGCTGTGTATCATTTATGCCGATCTGCTCCATATGCAACCTTTTGACTCCTCACTTACACTCCCGTAATATCAAATTCCGGAATAAAGCTTTCCAGCGCCGTTTCCCCTTCCTGAATAAACCCCTGCTCTACGCCGATTTCAATAGCATAATCCACAACCTCATCATATTCCTCCGGCGTAACTTTTCTGTCCAGCTCCGGATATTTTTCCGGATCGGCCATCGGTGTATACTGATTCAGAATACTGATATAAATTTTTTCTCCATAACGTTCATGAAGATAACGAATCACATTTTTGGAAGCGACAATTTGCCCCGGAAGCACGAGATGCCGAACGATTACCCCCTTTTTCATAATCGCGGAAACAAACTCCGATTCTCCCGCCTGTCTCACCATCTCATCCAACGCTGCCTTTGCCACTTGCGGATAATCTGCCGCCGCGGAATATTTCTTCGCCAACGCCTCATCTGTATATTTCAGATCCGGCAGCCAGATATCGACCAGTCCCTCCAGCAGGCGCAGGGTTTCCACCAGCTCATAACTGCTGCTGTTATATACAACGGGAATAGAAAGCCTCTGCCTTTTCGCCAGATCCAGCGCTGCCGCAACCTGCGGAACAAAATGCCCGGCGGTGACCAGATTGATATTATTCGCTCCCTTTTCCTGCAATTCCAGAAAAATCTCCGCCAGACGCCCAATGCCGATTTCTTTCTCGACCGTACCGTCTGAAATCTTCCGGTTCTGGCAGTAAACACAACCCAGACTGCATCCGGTAAAAAATACAGCTCCCGACCCGGCATCCCCGGAAATACAGGGTTCCTCCCACATATGCAAAGCGGCCCGGGCTGCCCGGATGCGGGCGTCCTGGCCGCAGTAACCTCTCTCTCCATGAAAGCGGTCAGCATGACAATCCCTCGGACACAGCCGACAATCGGCCATAAAACTATCAATCCATTCTTCTGTATACGGTTTCATCTCGGACCATCTCCCCTTTCATGATTCTCTTCATAACAATGGCACAGGAAGAGGCGAATATCGTTAACATACCATTCAGGCAACTTTGTAGGGGTGCTTCCGTCACTCCAATTCATAGTGTTGCGTCTCCTGATACTCCTGAATCACATCCAGAAATTTCCCGACCTCGCGCCATGCCGTCCGCGACTCCGGAATCATCAGCAGCGACATCTGAAAGACATGGAACATCCCCTCATAGACACTCAAACGCACCTTAACCCCGATTTCCTTCGCTTTTTCCGCCACCAGTTCCGAATCACTCAGGAGCATTTCATCGCCGCCCACCTGAATCAGCATCGGCGGAAAACCTGCAAAGCTTCCGTATAGCGGGGAAATATAAGGATTCGTCGTATCCTCCTCCCCCACATAATCTTTATTAAAGATCAAACTGTCCTTCGTATTGCCAAATACAGCGTCTTTATGATAGTTATCTCTATAGGAGGAACCCGAACGAGTCAGGTCTGTCCACGGAGACATTGCCACAATTCCGGCCGGAAGCGGGCGTTTCTGATCCTTTAAGTACATACAGAGCGCCATTGCAAGTCCGCCGCCGGCAGACGCCCCTGCCAAAACAATGCGATCCGGCGTCCATCCATTTGCAAGCAGCCAGTCATAGGACGCAACCGCATCCTCAAGCGCCGCCGGATAAGGATCCTCCGGCGCCACCCGATAATCCGGAGACAGCACAGAAACCCCATGCCCCAGTTCCGAAAACAATCCGGCAAAGCTTCGATAGATATTAATCAGCTTTCCCACATAACCTCCGCCATGCAATTGAAGGATGATCATACGATCACTGGGTTCATCCGGTTCCAGCAGTTCCATATTAAAATTCTGCTGTTCAATCACAGACAGAGAATATCCTGCCGGCACTTTCCACTCCGGTTCCGAAAGCTTCTTTCTCAGCTCTCCGTTTTTCAATTTCCGCCCGATCAGATTATCGTTATATACACGGGCGACCAGATCACGGAGCACACGCTCCTGTGGAGTATTTTCGTATTGATGCATAGGCTCTCTTCCTTCTCTTTCATGTGAAATGCTCATCCGCCCTGCATGCGGGATGTTCATTTTATCTCTGTAATATGATTCAGTTCATACTGAAATTCTCATAAATTTTCTGCAGCAGACATCGCAAACTTTCTCACCGGATCACACATGGAACCTTCGGTACAGCTCATCCCTCGCCCGTTTTCCTCCTACGATCAGCGTCCCTGCAAAAGTCAATACCGCGGTCACCATTGCCGCTACAGGCACAATCAGATTGGTTACAAACTGCAGATAATACAAAACAAACGGAATCACGCAGCACGCGATATTAAAAATCTGCAGAGGGATATAACTCTGCCAGTTCCGGTTGTTCACACACATTAGAATGATAACCACTACATCTGTCAAAACAAACGCCGCCGGAAGCACATAATTTAATGACCAGCCGTTGAAACCGTTTTCAAGATCAATGACAAATAATACAGCCACACCGAGCAGCGACTGCAGGATTATTTTCAGCTGATGCCCGGTGTGCATCTGAATCGACACTTTCAGCGTAATATACCCGTATACCAGGAAAGCCGCGATCAGGATCAGCCATCCCGACGGGCCTCCCTTTACAAAATGTATGATCCCCAATATCAGTTCGGCCGCAATCGCTGTAAAAAGATAAATATTTAATGCAAGCTGCATTTTTTTGATTCCGCGTTCGGCGTACGGATAGGGGTAGATTTGCCGAAGGTCATCGCCTTCCTCCCGCTCTACAATGCACTTACAGAGAGGGCAGACCGGAACAGGATCCCTAAGCTGCACCCCGCAATTCCAACATTTACTCACAAAAATTCCTCATTTCCCGACTATTCTGTATCCTCTACTCCATGATACCAGGATTGCTCCGCACTGTGTGCTCCCACAATCCTGCAAACATTGTTGTGCATAAGCTCTCACTAAATTAGCATTGCATGCTCATTAAGGGAGAGCATTATCGGAATCCGCTCATTTTAGCCTGAAAATCGGCCAAAATGGCTACTTCCTCATGTTTGTTCGGGTCTCAAAGTCATCCAATCGGATGCAAGCATCCATTGTCTGACTTTTATCCCCTATATCATTCATAATACACTCCATTACTTTCTATCGTCACAGTGATATCCTGCGCGGCCAGATAACGGAAAAAGACCCGCTGCAGCCTCGTATCTTTCATCGCGGAGGTAATCGTTGCCGAAAGCGTCCCGTCATATGAACTCAAAGCCAGCTTCAGATTCTGCCCTTTTGATCTGGAAAGCAGCACATCAAACCGGCTGATATACTCTTTATACTTTTCCGACACCTGAATATTTCCCATATTGGTGACCGTAGCTGTATTCGCCCTCGCATGCATATTGTATACGCCGCGAATTCCGGGATTTTTTAAAACCAGCGGCAGAGCCCGCAGAATCATCGTCCGCTCCCTCGTCACATTATACGACAGCACATCCTCCAGATGTTCCTTTGTCATCTGCTCCCGCAGAGAAGTCTTCACCGCCTCCAACACATTTTCGAAGGTTTGATTTTCCTCCCTCGGATGAAAAATCGCCGTTACCATCACAAAGAAGTTCTTTGTCGTGACCGAATGAAAATACGGCCGCAGGTTCACCGGCACGCTGACAGAAAGCTGATGTCCGGACGGCATTCCTTTCAGATAAACCTGATAGACGGCCCACAGAAAAACCGCCACCATATATTCATTCAGCGTGGCGCCGTTCTTTTTTGCTTCCCTCTTCACTTCTTCCACCGGCATATGTCCATGGATAATTCCCATCTTTCCCGTCGGGAAAAGCGGTCCCTTTAAAATATACGCACGTCCTGCTTTATATCCGCCCGTAATCCGGCCCTTTTTGAAATTCTGCAGGAAACTGTCCTCCGTGTTCAGAGACGTCTGGCTGCTTAAGCCGTCGCCATACTTTTCCCTCAATTCCGGATGTGCCAGCCGCAGATACTGGTAGGCAAGTTCTTTTAAAAAATAAAAAGCGCCCGTGCCGTCCGTCAGAACATGAAATGCTTCCAGATTGATCCTGCATCCATAGTATGTGACGCGAAAGAGGTAGTTCCGATTCTCCTTTTCCTCCATGTACTGACAGGGATACGTCGTCTCCTCCGCCACGGTCGGCGCCTGCTTTCCGTTTTCCTCAAAATAATACCAGAAAAACCCCTGACGGAGACGGCAATTGAAAACTGAAAACTTCGGAAGCACCAGATCCAGTGCCTCCTGCAATGTCTCCCGAACAATCTCCTCCTTCAGATAAATCGCTACCCGATAGACATTTGTCATCCCCTCTCCGGCAATTGCAGGGAAAAGATGCGCCGTATTATCCAGCTTTTCCCAGCGGATCTCTCGCGAGCTGTCATAAGTATAACTGCCCGCATCTGTCTCCTGCTCTCTATACTCTTTTTTTATTTTCTGTTTCTTTTCTTTCTTCATAAACACTCAGCTTCATACATATCTTCGGATTCTTACCCGGATCCGCCCTTTTTTCGTCTCACTTATGACCCCGTCATAAACAAACTTCCCAAATCCGCGGACAGACACTACATCACCGGCTTTCAGTGCGCCGCTGTTATTTTCATACTGACGTCCGCCGACAAAAACTTTTTTCGCCGCGAAAAGCTGAACGCTCTGGCTGCGGGAAAGCCTGTACACCTTTGCCACAATGGCATCACATCGGTCCGCGCTCACCACTAGATCTTCATTAGAAAAATCCGGGCGGGCTGCAGCCGGACACTTCTTCACAATCTCGCAGACGACGCCGGTGTGCTTTACCTTGCCGAGATGTTCCCGCAAAAACACCGCCATGGCATCCTCGCAAAAAACATAACCGACACAATCCTTCACTATAATATCTCCCAGAACATCACGCTCAATTCCCAGATTCATCAATGCACCCAAAAAATCCCGGTGCGACAGCTGATCCGCAAATTTCGGAGCCGCCGGCTTTACCACGAGACAGGAAATCGGGAACTCCTCCGGATATCCCAAAAACTCCTCCGACCCGAATCGAAGCATCCGCCGCTCGCAATCCTCCATGCCGCCGAACAGCATCCAGGGAACAAAATCAAGTTCGCGCGCCATCTCATATACAAGGGACTGATCTCCCGGATTTAAGAATCCTGAAAATGTATAGACGCCGGTCTGATAACAGCGATTAGCCAGATCCAGTATTCTTCTTTTTTGCGCCTGTTCTTCCTGCATACCGCTCGCTCCATTCATGACTTTTTAACCCTGGTATCATCATTATAAAAAATATACGCAGATGTGTAAAGGCCGATTTTCATCAGTCCGCAGCATCCTCCAATTTCTGTTTCACATGAACTCCATTGACAATCACCTCATTTGTCAGCGGAATCACCAGACAGGGGACGCCGTCCACGACACGGGTCTCCACCATATCAGCAAAATCAGCCTGTACCTTCACCGTTACTTCCGGTGTCTTCACTTCGAATGTTTTCGCATCATAAATATGATTCACCATGACCGTCGCCTGCGCACCGATCTCTTCATCATACTCCTGCTCAAACCGCTCCATATTTTCTTCCGGTGCGCCGCAGCGCTTAAGCAGCCTGCGGACATCCGCCTTATCCAGCTCGAGCGGCTCCGGGTCATCGCCCTTTTCTTCTATCATTTCGCCCAGACTTTCATGAATCCCCAACACCGCATCATATACGCAGGCGTCTCCGAGCGCATTCTCAATAAGGTTCTGAAAGGATTCCTTCTGTACCACAGCAGGCAGCGGCTGCGTACACCCCAGAAACTGCTCAATCATCTCCGGGCAGAATTCTTTCGCATTTTTTGAGTAAAACAGAAGACTATGTATATCCGTATTGCGGTCATTGAACGCCGGAAACAAAAATGCCTGATCCGGCATATCGACGATCCAGTCTCTGATCCGATCCTGAAAACTGTTGGTTTCCGGATTATAGCTGAGACCGGCCTTGGAGAGAGACACCGGGCAAAGGCAGCAAAGGATAAAATTGTATATATAATCCGAAGCATCATCCATTATAAGACCGTCAGATGCTTTTGCCGGAATATCATACGCGCCGTGAATCAGCAGAATCAGATAGTTTTCCGGATGATACCAGGTCTCAATCACCCGGTCGTAAAACGTTTCCAGATCCGCTTCGTTTTTCAACTCTCCGTCGCGCAGTGTAAGCAGCCGTTTCTGTGTCCCGTCCCCCATCTCCTGTTCGATCGGGAACTCCAGATTCAGCAGGTTTTTCCCGACAGCACCGGTAAACGCCTTACGGAAAATGTCCAGATACTTATACATCTCCTCTTCCGGCAGAGAAAGAAACGGCTCCGTAAACTGCATAACCTTTTCCTTTTCCGCGTTGACATAGCACCCGGCCATTCGGGTAATACAGCACCGCTCCTTCGTAAATAATTTTTTTATCTCCGATATCTCAAATTTATTCATTCCAAACTCCTTTAAAAACTGTATTAAAATCCGTCAACTCAGACAATAGTATCATCCGGGCTTCCGGTTCGTCAAATTTTTTTCGCCGCGATAGCATGAGCCACATAATCCGCGGAAACCAAATTATAGAGTAAAGTTTTTATCAGTTGAACAAAAGAAAATACTCCGGCTTTCACAACAAGATGATTTCCTTCATAATGAAAAAACGCGGGCAGAAACGTTTTCCCAGAAACATTTCCGCTCGCGTCCGAAAATCATATGCTTTTCTGTTTTTTAACCGCCTGTATAACTGCGGCTGCTCACGCTTTTCCCTTACTCCTGCGCTCCCTCTTTGATCATGCTGGTTTTATCCGCCTGCACCTCTTCCCAGAGACGCTCTGCGGTCGGAGCCCAGGCTTTGGCATAAGGCTTTGTCTTGGCAACAAGCTCTTCCACCGGCTCCTCTGCCTGCATATCCGTGGAATGCGCACCGGAGGCCTTGACCATCTTCTCGATCATCTCCGGATTCTCCAACATCGGGCACGGCTGGAACATATTGTCATTGAAAGGCATGTTGTCATGGTACTGCATAAACAGCGGCTGCTGTAAGCACTCCAGGAAGGACTTCTCGCGGATGTTCGCTCCGGAATAATGAATAAACACGCAAGGCTCCACATCGCCGTTTGCATTGATATGCAGATAGTTCTTACCGCCCGCGATGCATCCGCCGACAAACTGGGCATCATTCTGGAAATCCAGTGTGAACAGCTTAATCGGGCAGTATCTGCTGCGGACATAGCGAATCCGTTTTACCACATATTCACGCTGCTCCGGGGTCAGAAGCAGGTCTGTGCTCGCATCCTTTCCTACCGGCATATAGTGGAAGAACCAGGACAGGATCGCACCCTTATCTACCAGCATCTGAAGGAACTCATCGGAAGTAACCACCTTGTAGTTTTTGCTGGTATAGCAGATCGAAGTGCCGTAAATCAGACCGTACTCCTTCATCAGATCCATGGCATGCATAACTTTCTCAAACACACCCTGGCCGCGGCGGTCGTCATTCGTCTCTTCGTATCCTTCAACCGAAAGTGCAAAGGAAATATTTCCAAGCTCCTGAACCTTCTTGCAGACTTCCTCATCAATTAACGTACCGTTCGTGAAAATATGGAACGCGCAGTCATTGTGCTTCTCCGCCAGCATCATGATGTCTTTTCTGCGAACCATAGGCTCGCCGCCGGTCAGGATAAAGAAGTGAATTCCCAACTCCTTCGCCTCGGTGATGATACGGTCCAGCTCCTCGTTGCTTAAGGAAAGATTATGACCATACTCCGCTGCCCAACAGCCCGTGCACTTTAAATTGCAGGCGCTGGTCGGATCCATCAGTACTAGCCACGGAACATTGCAGTTGTACTTTTCACGGTTTTCTTTTACTTTTTTAAATCCGGTCAGGCCGGTCTCAAAACCCATGTTCAGAACATGCGTCTTCACCAGATTCGGATGCAGCTTGTCAAAAGCGTCGTAAATCTGCTGCGTCCACTTGCACTCCGGATCACCCAGGACCTCATTGGCATTCTCCCAAAACTCATCCGGAAAATTCTTACCGGCAATTTTGCGCGCCATATTCATCAGCTTTACAAGATTCTCTTCTTTATTCTTATTAATATATTTATATACGCCGTTGAATGCAACCTCAAAGGATTTTCTTGCAGCGGCATGTTTCAAATCTGCCATTTCTTATCCTCCCGTCTGTAAACTATCGATCGTTCAATGTGTCCTTATAGTTCGTATATCCCTTTTTAACAAAATGATTCTTTTCCCAAATCTCATCTGCATGCGGAGCCCACGCTTTTGCGTAGTCCTCACACTTGCCGCAGAGATGTTCCACCGACTCAGGCGCCTGTAAATCAGTAGAATGAGCGCCGGTTTTTTCCACCATTTCCTGAAGCTTTTCCGGATTCTCCAGCATCGGGCAGGGACGAAGATGGTTGTCATTAAACGGCTGCCCATCACGATATGCCATAAACAGCGGCTGCTGTAAGCACTCCAGAAGCGTATTCTGACGAATGTTCGCGCCCGAGTAATGAATGAACACGCACGGCTCTGCATCCCCATTTGCATTAATATGGAAGTAATTCCGGCCGCCCGCGATACATCCGCCGACGAACTCGCCATCATTCTGGAAGTCCAGAAGCAGAATCTGCTTACCGCCTTCCCAACCGCGAACCTCACGGAGACGGTCATGGATGTACTCGCGCTGCTCCATCGTCGGCAGCAGATCCAAATCAGCCTCAAGCCCAACCGGCATATAGTGGAAATACCATGCATACCGGCAGCCGTGCTCGATCATCAGGTCAAAAAATTCATCCGATGTGACGGCATCCATATTCTTTCTCGTATAGCAGACAGACGTTCCGAAGAAAAGGCCGTACCTTTTCATCAGATCCATCGCTGAAAGCACCGTGTCAAAAACACCATCTCCGCGGCGTCCGTCATTCGCTGTCTGGAATCCTTCCAGAGACAGGGAGAATGAAAGGTTTCCGAGCTTCTGCACCTTCTGGCAGAACTCCTCGTCAATCAAAGTTCCGTTTGTAAAACAATGAAGTTCACAATCATTGTGCTTTTTCGCAAGCTTTAAAATATCCGCCTTGCGAACCAGCGGCTCACCGCCGGTAAACATATAAAAATAAACGCCCAGTTCCTTACCCTGAGTAATGATGCTGTCCATTTCCTCATATGTAAGGTTCAGCTTGTGACCATACTCAGCCGCCCAGCATCCGGTACATCTTAAGTTGCATGCACTGGTGGGATCCATCAGAATCAGCCACGGAATGTTGCACTGATGCTCCACTCTCTTCTCACGGGTAACCTTCGTCCCATACAGAGCGGCCTCAAATCCCAGATTCAATGCCGTCATTTTGGCTACATGGGGATCAAGCTCATCCAGCATCTTGTTGGTAAAACGGAGCCATTTATTATCCGGATCCTGGATCATCGCGCGGATATTCTCATAAGTCTCCTGTTTAAAGTTGTTACCCATAAACTTCTGTGCCAGATCAAGAATCTGCAACAGCCCCTTCTCACGATCCTTGTTCAGCCGTTTTAAAGCCACATCAATCGCTGTGCTGAACACCTTTCTCTGCATGGTGTGTGATAAACTTGCCACTGTAATTCTCTCCTTTCAACTCAATGCTACAGCTACAGTTTGTATAATTACCAAATGGTGTCTGTTTTATAACTTCCTGTTTGTTTACCAAATGGTGTCTGTTTTATAGCTTTGCGTCTTTTTTCCAACAACTTGTTGCATTCTCAACTTTTGTATATTATAATACGGTTATAATAAATATCAACCGTCAATTTTAATTTTTGTGTCACATATCCCACATGTTAATGATTTTTTGTCGGAAATGTGACAAAAGTATGAAACATTGACTTTTAAGTGCATATCAGAAAGAAAAAAACATGGCAACCGACCGCAGAACAAAATATACGAAGACCGTTATCCGCCAGGCTTTGTTTGACCTGATGGTGGACAAACCACTCAACAAGATCACGGTCACAGACATCTGCAAAACAGCAGATATCAACCGCAGTACCTTTTATTCTTATTATGAAGACGTGTATGCTCTGCTGACGAGCATACAGAATGACCTGTTTGAAAATGTGGTGATTTCACTGAGTAAAGAAGACTGGTATGACGACCTGCTGCAGCTCGTGGATTCCAACAAGGATCTCTGCGGGGTCCTCCTGGGACCCCACGGTGATTCTTCTTTTATCCGTCAGCTGCTTTACCTGGGCTATGAGAACGGAATCAAAATGTGGAAAAAAACGTATCCACAGGCTTCTGATGAGTTGTTGGACTATGCGTACGCCTACATGTCTGCCGGGGTGATCGGTGTCCTGGAGAACTGGGTCTGCAGCAACTATAAACTCCCCACAGAACAAGTCGGCGAGATTCTCATGGGTGTCACGATGCAGGGGCTTGCTTATCTGAAGACTGCGGAGAGCAAGTAGCTTCGGCTTTTTTCTCAGTAGCCGCTTTCGACCAGCGGCCGGATACCCGCGTGATGTTGCCGATAAAGTCCGCCAACTGATCTGTAAGCTGATCTTTCGTCAGCCTCCACTCCCAGTTTCCTCCAAGCGTAGACGGTTCATTCATCCGCGCTTCTTTTCCAAGATGCAGATAATCCTGCATGGGGATAATACAGTATTTTGCGATACTCAGCATGGCCTGGCGGATCAGATTGTCGCAGAGCTGCTCATCCGTATCCCAGTAGCGGTTCAGATAATTTTTTATATGCTCACGCGTCTGGTCAGAAGCTTCCGTTACAAACTGAAGCAGGGTTTCATTATCATGGGTACCGGTGTATACCACGCAATTCGGTGATTCATAGTTGTGCGGCAGATAAGAATTCTCACTTCCGCCGCCGAAAGCGAACTCGAGAACTTTCATTCCCGGGAATCCGCTTTCGGCCAGCAATTCTTTCACAGAATCCGTGATAACACCCAGATCTTCCGCAATGATCTCAATCCCGTCTACCTGTTCTTCGATGGCCCGCATCAGTTCCATACCGGGTCCCGGACACCACTTTCCCTTTTTCGCCGTTTTTTCCCCATAAGGTACGGCGTAATACTCATCAAATCCGCGGAAGTGGTCAAAGCGCATAACATCATAAAGTACCGCCGCGTGGCGAATGCGCCCGATCCACCAGGCATACCCAGTTTTTTTATGATAATCCCAGTCATAAAGCGGATTGCCCCAGAGCTGTCCGTCCTCAGAAAAGAAATCAGGCGGCACTCCGGCCACAGACTTCGGATTCAGGTCTTCATCAAACTGAAAAAGCTGCGGATTCATCCAGGCGTCCGCGCTGTCATTCGCCACATAAATGGGCAGATCGCCGATGATACGGATTCCCTGCTTTACCGCATAGGCTTTCAGCTTCACCCACTGGGTCATAAACCAGTATTGGATATGGGCATGGAAGGAAATATCATCCGCCAGCTTTTCTCTTGCCTCCTCGAGAGCCTCCGGCTCCCGCTTCCTGTACGGTTCCGCCCACTCATACCAGGCTTTTTTATCATTCTCATCCTTCAGCGCCATAAACAACGCATAATCCGGAAGCCAGTCTGCCTCCTGCTCCCAAAATGCCTCAAAACCGCTCTGGTCGCGCTTCTTATCCCGTGCATACGCTTTGCGAAGCAGGGGATAACGATTTTCAAACTGCTTTCCGTAATCCACATAGGACGGATTCGTACCAAGTTCCGCCTCATCACATTCCTCTTTGGTTAAAAGTCCCTCTTCGATCAAATCGTCCAAAGACACAAAATAAGGGTTCCCCGCTATCGTTGAAAACGGCTGATAGGGAGAATCCCCGTAACTGGTATGTCCCAGCGGAAGAATCTGCCAGAATGTCTGCCCGCTCTTCTTTAAAAAATCAATCCAGTCATAGGCCTCCTTCGTAAAGCCGCCGATGCCATATCGGGACGGAAGGCTGCTGACCGGAAGTAAAATACCGCTTGCTCTCATATGTAATAACCTCCGGATTCATTTGCGTGCTGCCGCACGTAAAATATTATAAACCATACTTCCTTTTATTTCCACATCTAATCTTTACAATTATTTTTCCGCATGATATAATACGTTTATTCCCATTTATATCGTTTTACACACTTTCGCAAAACATTTGCGCAGACACCACATAAATTGATAATTGAACATTCTTTACACCCCCCGAAAAAACCGCTATAATCAATAATATATGAGAGGCGGTGACATTATGAAGGAGAATACATATATGCCGACAGAAAAAGAAATGATCAGCAATCTTATTGACTATTACTCGAACCTTCAGCGAATCAAAGAATCCGAAGATAGCCAGAAAGAGGTCGACTACCAGATCAGACTGGTAAAAGCCAAACTGGAATCTTTTGGCATCATCACCAGCAGCATTGACATTAACAAAGAGTAAACACCATAATACATATCTATGGCCGATTGAGCAGCAATTCACAGAAAGGAGACCACTGCTATGAACGATTATACGAATTGCACCCATGACTGCAGCACCTGCGGCGCTTCCTGCACTCCGGAAGGAGAGCGCAAACCAAGTTTCTTTGACCGGATGGAGGCCGCTTCCGAGCGGTTTGAGGAAATGGGTGAAGAGAACTTCATCCGCATGATGAATGAAGCCGTAGCGGCTCTCGAAGCAGAAGATGAAGCCTCAGAGGCCGCGAACGTAACGGAAACATCCACATCAGAAGATTGATTTTTCCCGCTTCGACCACACAGATATAAATTGTTTGCAACGCATCAATTCCCCACCCCTCATCTCTGAGAGGCGGGGTTTTATATGGTTTAAAATACATATCATTGCCGCTTTTACTCATTCGCAGCATCTCTCGCGCTGTCTCTGGTTGTATCAACAGTATCCTCTGCTGCATCCTTCGCATCTTCCACAGCATCCTCCAGATCATCGCGGACATCTGACGCCCCGTCTGTTACTGTACTGTTGTCGTCCGCGGTATTTGCCGTACCGCTTCCGTCCGTATTATTTACAGAATCACCGCCATCTGCGGAATCCGCATCATCTCCCAGGCCATCCGTATTCTCTGTCGTATCTGCGGTGTCATCGATCAGATCTCCATTGTCAATCTTATCATCCGTGCTGTCATCTGTCAGTGTCGTATCATCTGTCAACCGGTTGCGCGTACATCCTCCCAATGTCGTAAGACTCAGCGCGAGCAGGCCAATGAAAATTATCTGTTTCCATCTCTTCATCATGATAAACTCTCCTTTTCATCTCTTTTCTATATCAGTCTGTATTTTTAATATGAGCAGTTTCCTCATTATTATTCGTCAAACTATCATCCGCGGCCTCTCGTTTTTCTCATTTTAGGCTGAAAAATCAAAGAAACCAGATATCCGAAAATAAGAGCCGCCGACACACCTACAGCGCAGGAAGTAAATCCGCCCATAAATAACCCTAAGAAACCGCTTTCATCTACTGCTGTCCGCATTCCTTTCCAGAGCAGGTTTCCAAACCCCAGAAGCGGCACAGTGGCGCCCGCTCCGGCGAACGAGGAAAACGGTTCATAGATACCGACAGCTCCCAGTACCGCTCCGGTGCAGACCAGGAGCACCATCACACGGCCCGGAAGCATTTTTGTTTTGTCAATTAAAATCTGTACCAGGGCGCAGATCAGACCACCCACCCAAAACGCATTCCAATAATCCATCTTCTTCTCCTTTCTTGAGGGGAGGATGACACACGAAAACGATTTTAAACAGGGCACACATAAGTGCCCTTTATTAAAATGTTTTCGTGTGTCATCCTCCCATTCACGCATAATCATCCTTTACGCAGACATGGGAAAGTGCCTGCTTATGAAGAATTTTTTGCCGAAATCCTCCCATTTACTTTTCATCATCCTCTACAAAAGCACGGGAAAGTGTCCTGTACAATAACATTTTCAGTCATCGCCGCTCTCCAGCACGACAGCGTGCGCGATTCCCGGTACATTCTGCCCTTCGTTGAAGCTGATCTTAGAGAGCAATGCTCCGGTGGGCACGAACAGGATTCTTTTCAGTTCTCCGGAAATGAGCATAGGCAAAAAGTGAGCAGCCAGAACAACCGCCGAACAGCCGCAGCCGCTCCCGCCGGATCCTGTGCCCTGCTTTTCATTATCAAATATTTCCAACCCACAGTCTGTATGATTGCACGAGATATCAATTCCCTTCTCCTTAAGCAGCTGTATCAGGATTTTCTGTCCGACCTCGCCCAGGTCGCCGGTGATAATCCTGTCATAGTCCTCCGGTTTTCGACCAAAATCTTTCAAATGAGTCTCTATCACATCCATAGCCGCCGGAGCCATTGCCGCACCCATATTCATAGAATCCCGGACGCCGTAATCCACAATCCGGCCGGTTGTGATACCGGTAATTCTTACTTTTCGGCGATTTGCCCATCCTTCATTGACCGGAGCATTTTTATCATCAGCGCAAATTTTTTTATGCGGGCCCGTTTTCTCCAACTCTCCTGTTTTCCTGCGATTTGCAAGCAGGAAAGCTCCGCTTCCGGTAACGGTCCAGGTGGTTGACCTGGGACGCTGATTCGCGTATTCCAGCGGGAAACGAAACTGTTTCTCCGCGCTTGCAAAATGGCTGGACGTCACAGCGGCCGTCAGGTCTGCATAACCTGCCGCCACCGTCATTGCTGCCAGCGATAGTGCCAATCCGCTGGTCGAGCAGGCTCCATACAACCCGATTAACGGTATCCCAAAAGACTGCAAACCAAAAGATGTCGCTACAGACTGCCCCAGAAGGTCTCCGGCAAACAGGTAACGAATATCCAGCTCTGTCACCCCTGCTTTTCCCATCACGACTTCCAGTGCTTTCTTTTGCAGGGCGCTCTCCGCCGCCTCCCAGTTTTCACTGTTAAATTTATCGTCGTCTCCTTCCACATCAAATGTTCCACCCAGCGGTCCTTCTCCCTCTTTCGTACCCACCACGGAAGCAGCGCTTATGAGATAAGGAGGATCATCAAATAATATACTCTGTATTCCCACCTGCTCGGACATACTGTCATCCCCTTTCCTGCATCATTTTCAATATCACGGTAGTATTCGTACTCTTTGTCCAAAAACCATCTGTTCCTTTATTCCACGCAAAAATTCATCCATTGAAAACGAATGATTTAGAAATAGTATGTAGAAAAACCGCCAAAACTATACAAAAACATTTATAAAATCTTCTCCTGCTTCATCCACTGAAGTTTCCCGAAAGAAACTGAAAATGCGCACAGAAAAATGCCGAAGGCATACACCTCCGGCATCTTCCCGGTTTTCATATGAAGGTTACAGTCATTTGCTGTTCCCCCGGTCCATGCACTTGCACATCCGTCGGTACAGCAAGTCTCTCTATCAATTTGCAGCTTCCGCAAGCGCTTTCCCCGCCGCGGTCAAAGCCTCTTCCGCGTCAGAATCCGGGGCATCATTGCAGATCACTCCATCGGCCTCAATCATTTCAGCGCCCGCGCCGGTCATCTGCTCCACCCAGTTTCTCATCCACTCGCCGTTGCCCCATCCATAAGAACCGAACAGCAAGATCTTCTTTCCGGATACGGAACTTACCAGTTCCTCTACAAAGGGATCCACCACGGACTCCTCCAACTGCTCCGCCCCCATAGACGGGCAGCCAAGTGCATAGACTGCATCATCCGCCAGTGCCTCCGGCGCCGTATCTTCAAAAGGAATGATCACCGGTGTCGCACCGCCGGCAGTCACACCGTTCGCTACCATCTGCGCCATCGCCGCAGTATTCCCTGTGCCTGACCAATAAACAATTTTTACTTCTGCCATTATTTTGTCTCCTTTTTCTTCTTAATATATCGTGATTTCATCACGATCCAATTCGCCGCTCGCCGAATGCACCAGTGCATTCTTCTCGCTTGCGCTCATTATATTATGTACTCACTTGGAGCACATCCATGCAGCGAAAACCGCATGCTGTCAACAGGCAATTTCCCGAATACTTTTTCCGGAAAAAAATTCGTTCATCGCACATTCCCTTGCTTCGTCAAACACGCGAAAAATATGCTTTGCGCGCTCCACATTTGAATATACTTTCCAATATCCAATGCAGCTGCTGTTTTTACCCTGATGGTCGATGAATCCGCGAACATCCTCAAGCGGATATCCGAGAAACACGCCCATCTCATGGGGAAATTCCTGTGATTTATCATAATAGTATGCAATCTGTTCGCCCAGCCGCTGCAACTTCCGTTTCAAAGAACCGTTCTCATAACCATATGCACGCAGGAAATCCGCAACGTCCTCACGTTCTAAGTAGCTTTCCAGATATTTTTCCCGATATAAAAGCAGAACCTCACGTTCCCGCCCTCTGCACAGGCAATGCAGCCGTACACCGGTATTATACAGGGAGGAACATGTCATCCGGGAGTACTCCGTGGGTACTGTGACCATACAGGACATCCGCACATCTTTTAAAACCGGCGCGCTCTGCATGATCAGGTTCATCTGTAAATTTTTCCCAAGTCCCGGATTCTCAATGCACCGGGCAACCAGTTCTGCTGACATCAAGCTCCTCCTGTATTGCCATTTTACCAACATTATTCCCACTGCCGACACTCATTATTCCTGTTTCATATCACAATTCGCAGTCCTTTCATGCCTGCCGCAGTTTTTCAAGCATACTGCTTCAGAATTCCGATCAGAGCGCTTGCACTGCTGCTGTGTGAACGCTCAATAATCGAATTACTGCGCTCTGCCTCCGCAACCGCACAGTGAACCATCTTGTGCGAAACCGTTGAAGTAAAAAGGATAATCAGATCCGGACTTCCGATCTTATTCTTCAAATCCGTCTTCATCTTTGTAAAAACCTTTGCCTTACATTTGTACCGCTTACAGATATCCTTATACTGCGTCTCCATCCGCTCATGACCGCCGATAATAACCACACTCATAATTTTAAACCGCCCTTACTTTTGTTAGCATACATTAACTACTGTTTAAAAAAATATGTTTTTGCTTAAATATATCTGATATGCCTTTCGTTCTGTGGTTAGTCTACTATAATTCTGATATGTTGTCAATAACTTTTTTCTCCTTTTTCAGGTAAATCTGTTTACAGACCGCAAAAAAGAAAATCTCTCGCTCCAGGAAATAAAGCGTCGCCCTGCGACACTTATAAAATACCCCCCGGAAAACCTTCCGGGGGTGTTGAAAAGCCTACTCTTATCTCATTGTAATATATCCATGGTAGTTGGTAAGATTGTTCGCTGTTGTAAAATCTGCAACCGCCGCACTGCAAATGTTGTGATACGGCTTCAGGAACGGGAAAGCATCCTGCTGTGCCCATGCGGGTTTCTCAAGTGCTTTCATATCCTCAACCATTACCTTGTACCAGCCGGACTGGTTCTCAAACCAAACCTCAAGGGTCCAATCCATCACGCAGCCATTAATGTCTTTCTTAACCTTGCTGGCCAGAATACGCGTAACCTCAGACGCTGCTTCCATGATCGGAACGACTTTCTCGAAGAGCCACTTTTCGCCCTCTTCCTTATCAACGCCATCCGGGAATCCGATGGTCATATTAAAACGATAGTTCGCACCATCCTCAATCGTACGGCCCTTGCCCTTGATATCCTTCTCCCACCACATCGGAAGGAACGTGAAGATAAACGGTTTTCCTGCTGCATCATTCGACTGACGCGCTGCGTTGCCGGCATCGCCCTCAGCTTCCACCTGTCCTGCACCCAATGCTGCTTCCGGAATATTGCCCTGCCAAACCAGTACATCCATCGGGAATGTCTCAGCAATCGCCTTGATCTCCAGACGGGGATCTAAATCACTTACCAGCCAGTGATGCTCTGTAAGCTGCATTCTCGCATATCCGAAACGATCGCCTTCGGGCGGAATCGGGAAAGACGGATAAAATGCATACTTGGTTACATACGGCTCAAACTGGGAAATGCTGTCCGGCACATGGGTCTTATACAGCCATCTCAGTAATTTCGGACGATAATCCTCTTTTTCACAGTCTACATAAATCAGGCTGCGCATAGGTTCAAATTTGAAATCTGCCATCTTAAATACCCTCTTTCTATCATTATTTCGTAACCGTTCCTCGTCATTACAGCTACAATAATTTTCTGTTTACACTTTCCACCGACAGTTATAAATTCTGTCACCGTCAATCACATAGAAACAGGGAACGACCTCACGATAAGCCCCCGCTTCCCGTGAGACACTTGAAAGTTCCCTGCCTTATGCTTCCCCTGACAATATTGATTTTCTATCCCAAAAGTATACCTTCATTCCCTGAAAATCATATAGTATCGTCAGACCCACAAATGAGGGTCTGACGCATAAAACAATACAAATATAATTTATTTCTCCTTAGACGGAGGTGTTGTCGGTGCGCAAACCGCTGTGTAATGAGCTTTGCGTGCCTTGAACTCCGGATCCTTACCGAGGTTCATCAGACGACCCTCATTCTCAAAAATGTCCTGACCATGCGCAAACTTGCCGGACATAACATCATGTGCATGCTCCAGAAGTCCGTTCGGTACAATAGACTCATCGTTTTTGAACTTGAACGCGCCGTCAACGAGTTCCAGCGTACCTTCCAGACCGCAGTACTCGCATACGCAGTGCGTGGTACCCGGGAAAATATAGAATGCATTCCCCTGGCAGTGCGGGCATGCACCCTCGGTACCCTTCCAGAGAGAGATATTTTCAGAACCCTCAACCTGCATATCGGTATCAATAATGTACTGTGCGGCTTCTACAAGGTTCTTTGCGATCTGCTTCATACGCTCGATTTTGTCGTCCTGCATGATAACGTCTTTGCACCAGGAGAAGTACTCATTGTTCACGATCTTCCAGCCCTGGCTGAGTGCGAACATCGCATGGTCTGTCTCGCAGCGCACTGCCCAGTCAGACCCGCCGATTCCGACAAACGCCATCGCTTTCTGACGGAAATATCTCGGATTCAAACCTTCCTTGCCCTGCTCTTTCAGCTGGCCGTCCAGCATCTTCAGCATACCTGTGTCATGTCCGGGACCCATACGGTCTGTGATTGCATGATACAGTCCGGAAGCGCCGGACTCAAAGATCGGATCCACCATGATAACGCCGTCGGCCTCAACGATCTTCTCATAAAATGTCTTGAAATCATCCTTGCGTGTGCAGATCATGCCTTTGCCCATAACCAGACCTCTGGAACATGCTACACAACCGGAGCAGTACTGGATGTCCCAGTCGAGCAGATGGATAAACTCGATCTCAGCCCCCAACTCCTTTGCAGTCTCGAGAGCAACGCGGCACATCGTATCGTTGTTACCGTTCTTAGTTCCCAAAGAAACACCTAAAATTTTCATTTGCCTTATCCTCCTTGAAAATATGAAATAATTATAACACGAAAATAATATTTGTGCAATTTTTTGTATAAATTTCTTGTTATTTTTTTGTCTTATTTAAAAAACAGTCAAAATTGCTTCAAATTTGTCATAAATCTACTCTTTTTTTATCCGTTTTGCTACCACTTTGCACAAACCGCACTGAAATTTTACTTTGCGCAGCCCGCCGGTATCCCGACAAAATCGCAGAGGGACTCCGCAATCTCCTCCACAATGCGTTTCTTGATCTCATGCCGGGTCACACCCGCTGTTTCCATGCGCAGCTGCTTCAGGCACTTTTTCCCACCCCACAGAATTGCGTAATATACTTCTCCCGGCACACTATCCGCATTTCCCGGATCCGGATTCCCTGTCGTACCGGTCACACCGATCCCGATGTCCGCATGGTATGCGCGCATACAGGCTTCCGCCATCGCCTCCGCGACAGGCAGTGAATATACTCCATACTCGCGAATCAGATCCTCCGGTACCCCCTGTGCCGTCTTTGCCTCATTTGAGTAAGTGATAAACGCTCCCTTAAAAACCGCAGATGCGCCCTCGGTATCCGTGATGCTGGACGCCAGCAGACCGGAAGTGCAGCTTTCCATCGTAGATACTGAGATCTTATTTTTTATCAGATAACGCACAAAAAGATTCATTTTTTTCCCGGATTGGGAACTATAGTTCGTTGTCAAGGCTGCTTCCTTCCCTTAAAATAATCTCATAGTGATCAATAACCTTACTACTGCTTACCATCTGGGTCTGCCACTTTCTTGTGCGGAATTCTTCCGCACATGGCAGCACCATGATTTCACTAAAAAAGAGTTTCGCCTCAGGCGAAACTCTTTTCTCTTACTTACATCAATGCAGAATAACCGAAACCGTTGACCATCGCTTCGATCCGCCTTCCCTGCCGGCAATACGGGCACTCCTCTCTCGTATATGCGGCATATCCCGGCACATCCTCCTCTGTAAAGACAGAATGAACCTTCATTCCATCCACGCTCTTTACCGTACTGAAAATAGAAGAAATGCCCTGCAATGTACCGCCGTAATAATTGATACACTCTGCCGCCCGGCGGATCGTCAGGCCGGTCGTCGTCGTTGCCAGAAGGAGAATCACATTTTTTCCCTCGATAGCCATCATATTGTTATCACGGAAAATAATCTGGTTATTGGAATTATACTCCGGAGTAACCACATAGATTGTATCGTGCAGGTTGCGGTTATAAAAACCTCGTTTTTCAAACTCTTTCGCCAGAAACGCACCAATCATCTCCGTACCGTCCATGCAGACGATCGTATCGACAACCGTCGTATTCTTTGCGTAATCCGCCGCAATCACCTGCGCCACCTGCTCTGCCTCATTCACACGGGTCTTCAGACTGGTAATATCAATATAGAAATTGATATGTGAATGACTGGTAGCAAAGTGCCCGGGAATAACATGCAGTGCTACCTTGTTTCCGCTGCGGCCATACAATTTCATCATTTTTTCTTTCATCGCTTCTCCTCCTTCTCTTATATAAGCAATTTATCTGTCCGGTTCATGCAAAAATCCATATGTATATTTTGAAACTGCTCCTCATCGTATGATACTCCCTATAATTCCATAGGAAATCAGCGTCATAATCGCTGCTGCCATACAAATTCCCAGAAGTTCGGCCCGAATTGCCTTTCTGATATCCATATTCAGCAGTGCAGCAACCAGCGAACCGGTCCATGCACCTGTCACGGGAAGCGGAATACCCACAAAGAGCACCAGCCCCCAAAATTCATATTTTTCCACCTGTCCGCGTTTTTTCATCGCACGCCGCTCCAGTGCATCCACAAGCGGACGGAAGAGACGAAAGCGCCGCAAAAAAGCAAAAATCTTCTTGATAAACAGCAAAATAAAGGGAATCGGGACAAAATTACCGATCGCGCTGATCAGGATGCCTTTCCACATCGTGACATCCAACAGGCTCGCTGCCAGGATGCCGCCGCGGAGCTCCAGAATCGGGAAGAGGGAAATAATGAACACCAGCACCTCCCTGGAGACATGCTGCCCCAGCGGACTGTTTACAAACCATGTTACAAGACTTTCCATATCCAGGTCCTCTCTTATGATGCAAGATATTTTTCCAGGAAGGCAATCAGTACCTCCATCTCCTCGTCCGTCCCGACGGTGATCCGCAGATAATTATCAATTCGCGGCTTGTCAAAATATCTCACATAAATATCGCTCGCCCGCAACGCTTCAAACAGTTCCCTCGCCGGGCAGCGCTCATGTGAAGCAAAAATAAAATTACTTCGGGAATCCCGAAACGAAAAACCAAGCGCGCGAAGCTTCTCCTTTGTCCTCTCTCTTGTCGCAATGATCCACCGTGTCGTCTCCTCGAAATACGGCCGATCCGCCAGAGACGCAACCCCCGCTGCCAACGCTGTCTGATCCATCGTGTATGAATTGAAGGAATACTTCACGTCATTCAGGTAACGGATCAGCTCCGGACTGGCCATCGCATAGCCTATGCGCATACCTGCCAGCGAACGGGATTTCGAAAATGTCTGCACTACGATCAGGTTATCATATTTTTCCAATAACGACAACGCCGATTTTGCTCCGAAGTCCACATACGCCTCGTCAACAATGACAATAACATCCCGGTTATGGCAAAGGATGTCCTCAATATCTGCCTGCGGGCACTCCACACCCGTCGGGGCGTTCGGATTCGGGAAAATCACACCGCCGTTTTCCCTGTAATAATCACCGGGAACAATGTCAAAATTCTCATCCAGCGGCTGCGTCTCATAGGGAATACGAAACACATCCGCCCAGACATCATAAAAAGAATAGGTAATGTCCGGGAAGAGAATCGGTTTGTCACTGTTAAAAAAGGTGAGAAAACACATGGCCAGGACATCATCTGAACCCACACCCACAAAAACCTGCTCCGGAGAGAGTCCCTGATCTGCTGCGATTGCGGCCACAAGCGACCCTGCCGTCGGATCCGGATACAGCCGCAGACGGTCAGCATCCATGCTGTGCAATGCCTCGGCTACCCCCGGTGCCGGCGGGTATGGATTCTCATTTGTATTCAGTTTAATCATCTTCGGCTTATTCGGCTGCTCGCCCGGCGTGTAAGGGACGACGCGCCGAATATTCTGTTCCCAATCCTTCAAGATAGCCTCCGTCTTTTTATTTGGTATTTCCTTCAGGTATGATACTTTAAAAATTAAAGTCCGCCGATCAGCTCTACGGCCTTGTCCAGGTAGAGATTGTCCGCCTTATAGAAGACTCCGGCGTCGGCCAGCTCCGCGAACGCGGGATCTAACGGCATCTTGCCCAGTACTTTGACTCCCATGTCGGCTGCCACTTCATCGATATGGCTCTCGCCGAAGACTTTAATCTCTTTTCCGCAGTCCGGGCATACCAGATAGCTGTAATTCTCAACGATTCCCAGTACAGGAATATCCATCATACCTGCCATATTGTATGCTTTTTTTACAATCAGCTGAACGAGGTCCTGCGGAGACGTAACGATCACAATCCCGTCAACCGGCAGAGACTGGAACACTGTCAGCGGTACATCCCCGGTTCCCGGAGGCATGTCCACAAAGAGATAGTCCAGATCTCCCCAGACGACATCCGTCCAGAACTGCTTTACCGTACCTGCAATGATCGGCCCTCTCCAAACTACCGGCGCTTCCTCATCATCCATCAAAAGATTCACTGACATGATCTTCACGCCGTCCGCGGACTCAATGGGATAAACACCCATCTCGGAACCCATAGCCGGTCCGTGAATGCCATACATCTTCGGAATAGACGGTCCGGTAATATCCGCGTCCAGAATTCCCACGGTATACCCCTGCTTTCTCATCGCCGACGCAAGAGAAGCCGTGACAAACGACTTTCCGACACCGCCTTTTCCGCTGACAACACCGATCACCTTTTTGATCGATGAATATTCATTTAAGGCCTCCTGCATACTCTGCGGCCCGTTTTCACATCCGCCATTTTCCTGTGAAGGGCAGTTTCCTGCGCTTGCACATCCGTCGCAACTGCTTACCATATTTTCTTCCTCCCGAAAAATTCTGATTACATAAATAATTCTAACTGCTGCTTTACTCCACAGTCACGGATTTTGCCAGATTCCGCGGTTTGTCAACGTCTAACCCGCGCGCCACACTGGTATAATATCCCAGCAGCTGCAGCGGAATCACCGCCAGACTCGCTTCAAAATGCGGATCCGTCCGGGGAATATATACGGTAAAGTCTGCCGTATCCTCAATCACATAATGTCCGTAACTGGTCAGGCCCATCAGATAAGCGCCTCTGGCTTTACACTCTACCATATTGCTGACCGTCTTCTCATACAGGTCATCCTGCGTGAGAACGCCGATGACCAGAATACCGTCTTCTATCAGACTGATCGTGCCATGCTTTAACTCGCCAGCCGCATAAGCTTCCGAGTGAATATAGGAAACCTCCTTCATTTTCAGGCTTCCCTCCAGACTGATCGCATAGTCCAGGCCGCGCCCGATAAAAAAGATGTCCTGCGCGTTGGAAAACTTGGAAGCAAACCACTGCAGCCGCTCCTTCTCAGTCAGAATCTGGCTGATCTTATCCGGAATCGTCAAAAGCTCCTCGATCATCCGTTTATAATCTTCCTCGCCCAATGTTCCTCTGATACGACCAAAATCCATAGCCAGCAGGTATGACGCAATCAACTGCGTACTGTATGCCTTTGTCGTAGCAACTGCGATCTCCGGTCCTGCAAGCGTGTAGAAAACATGATCCGCCTCCCGCGCAATGGAAGAACCCACCACATTGACGATCGCCAGTGTCTCCACGCCGCAGTCTTTCGCCTCCCGCAATGCCGCCAATGTGTCTGCTGTCTCCCCCGACTGTGAGATCACAATCACCAGCCCATCCGGGGCAAGCATCGGCTTACGATAGCGAAATTCACTCGCCAGATCCACACGAACCGGAATACGCGCAAGATCCTCAAAGATATACTGCGCCGCCATCGCCACATGCCAGGCGGAACCGCAGGCAACCATATAGATCTGGGAACACTTCCGGATCTGCTCCTCTGTCAGTCCGACCTCGCCGAGATCAATCATCAGACCGCTGTCCGTATTCTTTAAAGCAGAACGAAGTGTATCCTCCACCGCTCTGGGCTGTTCGTGGATCTCTTTCATCATGAAATGCTCAAATCCGCCTTTTTCCGCTGCCTGCGCATCCCACTGAATTTCCACCGCTTCTTTTTGGATCTCATCGCCGTCAATATTATAAAAATGAACCTCTCCTGCTCTCAGGCAGGCAATCTCCAGATTCCCGATATAATAGACCGTTCTCACATAGTTCAAAATCGCCGGGACATCGGAAGCAACAAAAGACTCCCCGTCCTTTACTCCGATAATCATCGGGCTGTCTTTCCGTGCCACCCAGATTTCGCCCGGATGCTCCTTAAACATAACCGCCAGCGCATAAGACCCTCGAATACGAACCATCGTCTTCGCCAACGCATCAATCGGTCCGACTTTATATTTATTATAGTAGTAGTCCACCAGCTTAACCGCTACCTCTGTGTCCGTCTGGCTGTAAAACCCATATCCCTTACGCGTCAGCTTTTCCCTGAGTTCCTGAAAATTCTCGATAATCCCATTATGCACACCCGCAACCGCAGGGACATCCCCGATGTTTTTTTCACTGATATGAGGGTGCGCGTTGATCTCTGACGGCTCCCCATGAGTCGCCCACCGGGTATGACCAATTCCGCAGCAACCCACAAGCGCACGTCCGTCATCTGTCTTCTCTGACAGCTTTTTCAGGCGTCCTTTTGCTTTTACAATCTCAATCGCGCGGTCTCCGTCCCGAACTGCCAGCCCCGCCGAATCATATCCGCGGTACTCAAGCTTTGACAGACCGTCCAGAAGGATAGGCGCAGCCTGTTTATCTCCGATATATCCAACAATGCCGCACATCTTATGTCTTTCCTTTCTGATGTTTCATAAACAAAGTGAGCATAGCACAAAACCGTGGACTTTTCAATGAAAAAGCGAAACTAAGTTCTCAGCTAAGCTCCGCGATACGAGATACGCCAACATAAATCTGAGAAATTTTGTACCAGGTGGGAAAATCAACGACACCCGTCACAGGAAGATCAAAAACTTTCTGAAACACCTCTACGGCTTCCTTCGTCCGTTCCCCGAAGACCCCATCTGCGGAAACTGTCGGAATAGCCGGATAAGAACGGGAAATTGCCGCCAGCTGTTCCTGCATCTGCCGCACTTTGGTTCCGGTTGAGCCGACCGTGAGATCTTCCCCCGGCCAGGACGCCGGGATTCCGGAGATTTCTTCCGAGGAATTGATATACATGTCACTTCCATAATAATACCGCAGAATCTCGATGGCCCGATATCCCTGATCGCCGAGATACTTTGAACCCCACTGAGACATCCAGTTCGGACAGCTCACCCGCTGCCCGTCGCAATACTGCGTCAGGATCGGCTGAACCACGTTTGGCCGGGAAAGATAATTATTAAACATTTCATCCACGATCAGAGAGATGTTTGAAAAAATCGTCCGCCCGTATGCCCATGTCTGATCGTATGCCGTGGAGGAAGTCACCGTAAAATCATATCCCTTATTGCGGTACCACTCGGTATATACCCGATTCATCGTAAAAGACATAATCGCCAGGATATTTGCCCGCAAAGTCGCATCCGGCCACGTAGAATAAATCTCTCCGGACGCCACATTTTTGATATAGTCCCGATACCGCACATAATAATCCGCAGCCGTGGAATCCGACGGTGCCCCGTCATGCACCACTATATATTCCGGGATGACCACACGGCTTAAAACAATCTCTCCGCTCTCGTTCATTGGTTTTATCTTATTTTCCGCTATCTTCGACGGATAATCTCCCCAAAGCGAATTCAGAGGAACAACAATATTTTCCTCCCCCTCTCTCTCCGAAACCTCCAGCGGCTGCATCCGCACAGGCTGAATCGAAAGCTCATTCGGGAAAACCTCCGCGTCTCCAATCTCCACCGGCCGGTATCCTTCCGCTTCCACCCGAATTGTGTACTGCGCATATGGGCGGGGCTGTTCCGGTTCCATGGAGTACTCCGCCGGCGGCGCCGGCAGCGTAAGCCTTTGGCTCTGTCCGGAATCATCCGTGCGAAGCTCTTCCACCAGATCCGTTCCGTTATAAATCCGAATCACAGCACTGCTGACAGGCTGGATGGCGATCGAGGAGGTTACGTCAACGCGAAGCTCCCCGTGATCCGGCATATCCTCCAACGCAGTCACCGTCCGTTTTCCCGGCAAACCATCTCCATTCCGCAGCTCAAAATAATCTCCCTGCATATTAATACCTCATATTCCCGCTATCTATCCTATTTTATGCAGGAAGATACGAAAATTTCCCAAAACTTTTCTTTACCAATTTGTAAAATAAGTGTATACTGAGCGTTAACGACAAGCCGTGTAGATACAAAAGAAGACAAAACACCTGCTGGCAGGTGTTTTTGCCTGATTTTGTATCTATAGGGCGACCGCCCGGACAACGAAGAAGCCGCAGGCTTCTGAGTGGTGCACGGCGCAGTCAAAACTTGAACACAGCGAAAAAAAGGAGAAAATTACCATGAGATCATCAAACCTGACGCTGTTGACGGATCTCTACGAGATCACTATGATGCAGGGTTACTTTAAAACCGGCAACCGCGATATGGTCGTCTTTGACGCTTTTTACCGCGAAAATCCTTCCGGCGGCGGATACGCGATCGCCTGCGGCCTGGATCAGGTCATTGAATACATCAAAAACCTGCAGTTCACTACAGATGATATCCGTTACCTGGAAAGCCTCCACATGTTTGATGAAGACTTTTTAAAATACTTAAGCACCTTCCGCTTCTCCGGCAGCATTTGGGCGATTCCTGAAGGAACCGTCGTATTTCCCAGAGAGCCGCTGGTCAAAGTTATCGCCCCCATCATGGAAGCGCAGCTGATTGAGACAGCGATTTTAAATATCATCAATCATCAGAGTCTCATAGCAACAAAAGCCTCCCGCGTCTGTTACGCAGCAAAGGGAGACGGCGTTATGGAATTCGGTCTTCGCCGGGCACAGGGTCCGGACTCCGGCATCCTCGGGGCACGCGCAGCGGTCATCGGCGGCTGCAACGGCACTTCCAATGTTCTGGCCGGACAGACTTTCAACATCCCCGTCAAAGGCACACATGCCCACAGCTGGATCATGAGTTTCCCGGATGAGTACACCGCGTTTAAAACGTACGCCGAACTCTATCCCAACGCATGTATTCTTCTGGTCGACACCTACGATACATTAAAATCCGGCATTCCCAACGCAATCCGCGTATTTCAGGAAATGCGCTTTGCCGGTGTGGAATTGAAAAACTACGGCATCCGCATGGACAGCGGCGACCTGGCTTATCTCTCCAAAAAAGCACGAAAGATGCTGGACGCGGCAGGATTCCCCGACGCGGTCATCTCCGCCTCCAATGATCTGGATGAATACCTGATCGAGACTTTAAAGAGTCAGGGCGCACAGATCACCTCCTGGGGTGTCGGAACCAGCCTGATCACTTCCAGAGACTGCCCTGCATTCGGCGGCGTATACAAGCTGGCCGCAATCCGTGACGAAAACGGAAACTTTGTTCCGAAGATCAAGCTCTCCGAAAACACGGAAAAAGTCACAAACCCCGGCAACAAAGAAATCTACCGGATTTATGACAAAGAAACCGGCAAGATCCGTGCAGACCTGATCTGCCTGGCGGACGAAGTTTTTGACGAGTCTCAGGATATGGTACTCTTTGACCCGGTGGAGACATGGAAGCGCACACGGATCAAGGGCGGCACCTACACCATGAGAAAACTCCTCACGCAGATCTTCGATGAGGGAAAATGCGTCTATACCTCCCCTACGGTTTTGGAGATTCAGGAAATCTGCACCCGTGAAAAAGGCACCCTCTGGGATGAAAATATGCGTTTTGTCAATCCTGCAAAAGTATATGTCGATCTCTCAGACAAACTGTATGAACTAAAGCAGAAAGTACTTGGGAGTATGAAAAAAAGTCTGTAAAAGTTTAAATGTTAGGTCTTCTATGATAA
>JAJPZY010000113.1 GCA_021204085.1 Clostridiales bacterium
TATCATAGAAGACCTAACATTTAAACTTTTACAGACTTTTTTTCATACTCCCCCAATAAGCGTTCCATTTGTTATTTTGCGTTCCAAAAAGCTTCTCATTTTTCCGAATTGCTTCTCAAAAGCTTCTCATTTTTCCGAATTGCTTCTCAAAAGCTTCTCATTTTTCAAAAAGCTTAGATTATTTTCTATAGAAAGATGTTGTTACCGAGTCTCCCTTCTTTTCCAATATATCTAATTCCACAAGGCGTTGTATATATCTGGATGCTGTAGCCCTGGACTTTCCAATAATTATTTTCACAGTTTGTGTGTCCACTTCATCATGAGCCTTCAAGTATTCCACAATCGGAAGCATTTTTTCTTTTTCCTTATCAGAAAGCTTTCTGCTCAATATATCCAGCATTCTGTCTACGGATTTAATTGCCTCTACCGACAATGCTTCTGTCGACGCCAGTGTTTCTTCTGGCTCTTCCTCAGGATATGTGTCATAATACCTTCCATGTTTAAGCAATTTAAGGTATAAATCACAGGCGTTGCATACCAACTCCACTCCGCCTTTCGGATTTGCGTTGATAACCGGATATGGCGCCAATGCCTGATCACATTCCATCTTTATTTTGTCAAAACCGCTTCCCCAGGATTCAATCTCGCCGGATCGATAAAACACATCTGCCATTTTGGGATTATGCGGGATAGATGGGTGCCGCTCATACACTTTCGCGACATCGATTTTATCCGGCCACTGACCGTCATTCCAGATTGTGATCTTATCATCATAAACCCGAATCTGAATCGGTATCCCAGTTTCGTACGCTTTATGGTTGACCGAATTCAACAACACTTCCCTGAAACCTTCTTTTGGCCATAGAAACGTTTCTATTCTCTGCAATCCATCGTATGAAATCAACGCCTTCAGATATTTTGTATAAATCAGGTCAATTGCCTTGTCCACCTGCATCATCAATGGACCATGTATATCATCGGAATAAATGATATCATCCACCTTGTTCTGACCATAAGCCCCTGCCGGCGCAAAGTAAGCAATTTTAATATAAGCTCCCGTCACATACTGTTCCGGATCCGGATGAAACATAAGTGCAGCCGCACGAACGAGGCGATCATTCTCATACAGTTTTAAATCATGCAACAATATGTCATCCGGTGCGGATGCCTCTGCCTCTGTCATGCGTTTCTTCGCAACTGCTTTCTTTCGAAAAGCAGCCAGAGCATCTTTGCTCAAATCTTCCGACCGCATATCCGGCAGTGGAACAGCATCCCATGTCATACGTGCTCTTTCGAGCAGAAAATTCTGTAGTTCAAATCCATTTAATTCATGAAGAACCGCGCCCGATCGTTTATAATATTTTCCATCACAGGAAATAGCAAACGGATACGGCTGAACCGATATTTCAATATAATTCATAAAACCATCCGACATAGGCCAAATCGGAGTTTCCTGCTCAAGCTTGTTTACCGCCACATATCTGCGATCATCTTTTGAAAGCGTATCGGTGCTCAGTAGGCCACATGCAAACTGATTCACCAATTTTGAGGAGACCTTGTCCGGTACAGCTGTGCCATAATGCACATTGGTCCCCTGTCGCTCCGTATATATCTTTATACTGACAATGATCCCAAGTTTATCATTGATCTTGTTCGGAAGTGATTCAAGAAGCACTTTTGAGTCTTTCACGCCCACAACATAGCCATCATCATTGACACCAATATATAAGATCCCACCATCCGTATTGGCGTAACCACACAGCCATTTCAGATATTCATCCTGCCAGATCCATTTCCACTCTATAGACTGAGATTCCTGCATGTAGCGCCCTCCTATCTAATTCTGCAATAAAAGGAAGATCATCCTTCTGATAATTTATCTGATAACATATCTGTAAAAACTCCGGTTTTCAATGAGACATTCTTTGCGACAGCCATTGTGACATTTCCTGTCACAATAGACGTCCAAATCAATCACATCAGATCAAACAAGCTTAGCTACTCCTGTTTATCCAAGAAAAACATTTTCATTATGCCACGCTAATAATTCTTTAGCAGGTCTTTCTTCTTCTCGTTCAGGCAATATCAGCAATTTTTGTCTATGATCTTTATAATAATCTCTTCCATTACCATAATCTTCATGTAAACGTTTGCTAACATCTAATCGATAATCCGTATCTATTGTTATATATCCTTCATCGTACAACGTATGTAAATCAGATCTCAATAGCAAACCATTTGTTACAACATGTTCCCCGTTTTGAGAATATGGCTTAATATGAGCAGCTTGTAAAACCGGCAAATTCGTTCGCCAGTTATAGCACATCTGCGTTGATAAGCATCAGTAACCAAAACCCGAAATACTCCTTGCCCCAGTCTATGTTTCGTTACGCCAGTAGAATATCGCTTTCCAGAAAGCAATGAATAATATACGGATACTCTATTTATCACTTCCTGATACATTCGCTGTCCAATTGGTTCATCGGTTGTGTATGTTTTTCCTTGAACAATGCTGTAATTCCAATTTTCAGGAGCCGGAATCCATTCACTTCTTTCCAGGAAAAATGGCTCAGTTAAAATAATGCAGCCAATTTGTGGATTCCGTCTGCAATATTATTTCTACTTCTATATTTTGCAATCCTATTATTCAGCTCAGCTAATGATCGCGTCCCATTCTTTATACCAAAGGTTTCCCATGCCATGTATGTTGGAAGCACAGTACTGCGAACAAAATATCCTCCACCCACAATATAATCATCTGGTTTATGAAGTTTAAACAGGAACAGCTCATTCGGCTGCAGTGCCTTGAAATTCCTGGCGCCGGTGTCCAAAAGTTCACCTCATCACACTATTCTGATTTTAAAAGTTCAAACCAATTTTTATCAGTAACACCAACATACATTTTCATCAAAAGCACCCCCTGTTACTCGCTCTATACCACATTATTATTACTTACGTTCGATTTCGCAAATCGTCCCAGAATCACGCAGTATTCTTTGATCAGTTCCTTAATTTATATTGCAGTTCCCAGCATTCCATTTTATGGCTCATTCTTGGAAGTATTTCTATAACAACACCATTTAATTACACAATCAAAACAGATAATAGTATTATATCTTAACTCCCGTACTCTTTCAATTAGAAATCCACCAGATAGATCCCCACCGCGATTCTCTTAAAACTCCCCTTCTGGTCTATCCCGCTTATCTTCGCTTTCAGCAGTTTCCCCGCATCCATCAGCCTCGCAAACACCACATTGTCCTTCTCCGGGACATAGCCCAGCTTCCGCCCGTCCTCCGTAAGAACTAATATCGCATTGTTGTCGAATTTATTATCTTCCCGCCGGAGGGTCAGGCTATCGCCCACTTGTATTGTTTCCAGAACACTCTTGTCCTGTAAGTGCGTCGTCCCCGCCACATAAGAATCAAACAGGTGGATTTCCTTCACCAGTGGCTTGATGATCGTACCCAGGTCGGTATCTTCCACCAGGGAAACCACGCCCTCTTTTTTCACGTCTAATTCAAATGCCATGTCATGCTCACCCCGCTTATCATCAGTTCTTCCATGATTGCATCCAGCGTTTTCTCATAGTCTGTGTATTCTTTATATTCCGCGTCCAGTTCCTGCTTCCGTTTTTCCACTGCCGACGTATCTTCTAAAAGGAACTTATACTGATAGGGATTTGTCTCCTTCATGTGAAGGATCTCTTCCCGGATTTCTGCGATCTTTTTGTCGACATCCGGGATCTCGATCTCCATATCCCCCATACCGATTTTCTCCAACGCACGGCGGACCAGGATTTCCGCATCCTCCAGGTCTTTCAGGCTGTTGGCTGTGTATGCCGCGGAAACCATCTGCCACAGTCGCCTCAGTTCCGGTATTTTCTCCGTCTGGGAATTGATGTCCGGATGCAGCATCTTTGCCAGCTTATGATACAGCTTTTTTATCCGCTCCAGCGTGCTGCGGCTGATTGTATGCGTGCTGTTCGCCATATCATTTTCATCTACCATTTCGCGCAGCCTTTTGTTATATTCTTTCATCTCCGCGTCAATATATTTCTGCAGTGCCGACTGGTCAACCGTCTCACCCCGGTTTTTGGCAGCCTGGCAGAAAGCAATCGCCTTTTTCTTTTTTATGCAGGAGATCTTCTTTTCAAAAACCTGCAGGATCCGTTCCCCAAATACTCTGGTATACTCCTGCTTCCAGAGAAAACTTTCTTTCCTTACGGCATCCCTTTCCAGGAGCAGTTCCTCATATTCCCCATATCCTTCATTTTTTACCTTTATGATATCCATTCCATCGCTCATTCAGATCACCTCGAATCCTTCCAATAAATCATAGACTGTCGTTAACCTTTCACCATCTACACAGGCTTTTCCGAAAAAATCATCCCGGTCACGGTACCATCTGTCATTGAAATGTACGGCGCAGGTTCCATCCTCCGGGACAGCTTCCAGCACCTGTTCCTCGCCGAAATAAGAAAACCGAACCTTCACCGGGTTTTTAAGGAGAAAATACAGATCATAAAAATCAAATTTCTTCCGGTCGAACGGGATCAGCCGGTACAGATCATCAATCAGCCACTTCATGATATTCAGATTCCCGAAATATGATTGGTAGCTTATGCGCTGTGCCAGGAAATCCTTTGCCGCCGCATATAACTTTACCGCTTCTTCCGTATCCCCCTGTTCTGTCCGGATCCGTGCAAGCCTGGTATACACCTCCGGCAGAGGTTCCCACAGATTCCGCGCATTTTTTATTCTGGGATATAACCCCTCGATGATGGAGACATATTTTTCATAATCCTTCTCTACGAAATATCCATTCTTGTACATGTCCGCGACTTTATAGGTGCAGGTAAGATTCCCCCTCTCCATAGACCTGGAATAATGGTCGAAAGCCTTCTCATAATCCCGTTCGCCGCATCTCCCGTAATACCAGATATAGCCCAGCCCTTCATCTGCTTCGTCCAGCCCAAAGGAGGCTGCCATCTCATAATATTTCAGCGCCAGGTCAAACCGCTTCTGTTCGTAATAATACCCGCCCAGCTGCATCATATCTTCCGGCCGGTTCTCCTCAGCAATCAGGAATTCCAATGCTTCGATAAAGAAAAACTCTTCATCCTCCGAATGGTTGGATTTGGAGTTGAATTCATCGATAATCTGTCGTGCCTCTATCACTGTTAAGCTCTCTGCATTGCCTTTCTTTGTTACCATCTGCTTTTCCTCCTCCCTGCCATTTGCCTCTGCCAACCATATCATAGCATATACCCTTACAGGCCGCCGCACATCCAGAACCAGATCAGTGCTCCCAGCATTATCAACCCAACTCCCGGCAGCGCCGCCATAAAAACAATCATGAAAAAGATATAAATCAGCACACCGCAGCCTGTGTCGCTGTTCTTCTTCCGTCCGTGGCCTGTATATTTATCACCGCCGGATAATTTGTAATCCATATAACTGTCTGCCGCATCATATCTTCCGTTTCTGTTCCAGTCGTTCATCTTCCCGCCTCCTGCTGCCCTACATCTTCTTTGCACATTTCATAATACTCACATGTCATGCAGCATCCGCTGCACTGCCTGTCTCCGGTGAATATCTTCCGGATCCAATACAAATACGACTCTGCTAAACTCAGTCATCGCCTATGGCTCGACTTCGCTAAGCGCCGTATGCATACATGAAACTTAACGCTCAGCGATGCTTCGCTGAGTTTCATGGTAAACCGCATCTCTTTGCCCTCCAAAATCAAAAAAATGGAATCGAAAAAAGAAATTCTTTTCTTATCTTGATTCCATTCTACGAAATTTTAAGTCCAATAAAACTCCCTTGCAAAAGAACGCTTGTTCGGGCTACGCGGTTTTATGGCGAGCAAAAAACGCCTTCTCATAACCATAGTTTTCTTATAAATACTGATTATGCAGCCGTGCAATCTCCGTCTTCACTTTCTCCACAACTGATCCCGGACCGATGATCTGCGCACCGTTCCCCAACGCCATCACCCAGTGGATGAACTGGTTGCTCACCTCCACGCGGACATTAACGACAAAATGCTCCTCATCCTCTTTCCGGATCGGGATGTCTTTCCCGAAACGGTCGATGATCGCGCCGACCAGGTAATTCGCACAGCGCAGTTTCACCACTTCCTCCCGGCCGCCGTACATGCCGAACATCTTTTTCGCATATACCGCCATATCAAATTCCTTGAACCGGCTCTTCCCCTGCCGCAATTCATTCACAGTTTTGATACGGAGCATTTTATCCACACAGAAATGCTTGATCTTTTCCTCCGCGCTGTCATAGGCGACGAGATAATAGTTCTCGTCATCCCACGAGAGAGCCCAGGGACTGACCTGGTAGTAAGCCCCGCCGTGGCGCAGCTCCATCTCCTTCTCCACGTTCCACTGATAATACTGGAAACGGATCTGCCGGTTCTCCGCGATTGCCGAGTGAATCTCATCTACGTTGTAATAAATGCTCTCGTTCATCGTCTTAATGCGGGAGGCCACATACACCTGGCGCTGCAGCTGCTTCGCCTCATACTTGCTGGATCCGGCAATATACTTCCTATAATCTACGCGCACCACCGGCCGCTCCCCTACCATTTCTCCATGATGAAAAGCGAGGGTTCCGATATAACCCGGATAATTGACAGTCCTGTTTCATTTCCTGCGTTCTTATGTCAAGGCCATGCACAGCTACAAACCCAGTTTTAGCCACTATGCCCTGCGCGATCTGGAGTCGGCCGGGAAGCTGACCGGAATTATCACTACAAATGAGGATTGTATGCATACTATGGCCGGCTCTGAGAATGTGGCGGAAATCCAGGGAGGCTTTCAGATTAACCGTTGCTCGGAATACGGCCGCCATTATGACGGATATGAGATCTGGGAGCAGGAAGACCTGCCCAGATGTGAGTCTTGCGGCGGCAGGATTCTCCCCTGGGAACTTTACAGCCACATCAGCCTTTGGGATGAAGGCGTCCAGAAAGCAAGGGAGTGGATTTCAAAGGCCGATCTGATCCTTGTGATCGGAACCAATGGCTATTATGGAAGCGCGTACAGGCGGACTTCCCGCTTATGAGATAAAACGTGACTGTCGAGATAAAATTATCGTGAATCCTCTTCCTGTGTAATAAGCCACCCCAAAATATCTGCATAGACGTTATCCCTGTCTGTTTCATTCAAAATCTCATGGCGGTCATTCTCATAAAGTTTCAGCTGAATATTTTGAATCCCGGCATCCTTGTAACTCTGGAACGCCTGCTTCACACCTTTTCCATTTTCACCCACCGGATCACAGGCTCCGGACACCAGAAACAGAGGCAGATCTGCGGGAATTTTGCGGATGCGCTGTGGATTTTGCGCATTTTGAATTGTCAGAAACAGATTATAGTATGCGTTTACCGTAAATTGAAATGTACACCACGGATGAGCCAGATAAGCGTCAACGACTCCTTCCTCTTTTGTCAGCCAGTCACACCGCGTACGTGCAGGCTCGAATTGTTTATTGTAGGATCCAAATGCCATTCCGTCAATAAGATTGCTCCGGTGGTGCCAGCCGCGAAATGCGGCAATGACACGGCAAAGAATTTTCCCGGCCGCCAGGACAGCTCCCGGCTGGGAGCCGGTTCCCATGATGATTGCTCCGGCCAGATCGCTGCCATAGTCCTCAATATACTGCCGAAGCAAAAATGACCCCATGCTGTGCCCAAGCATAAAATAGGGAAGATTGGGATATTTTTCCTGCGTAATTATCTGAAGCTGCCGGATATCTCCGATGACACAGGCATTGCCGTCAGGGTGATGAAAATAGCCATGCTGCTCATCATTCTTTACAGATTCTCCGTGGCCGAGATGATCATTTCCCACTACATAGTATCCATTCCGGTTTAAATATTCCGCAAAATCACTATAGCGGTCAATAAATTCTACCATGCCGTGGCAGATCTGTAAAATGGCCCTGATTTCTCCATCCGGCTTCCATGCGATTGCGTGAATCTGTGTTTCTTTATCTTTGGATAAATATGTAAAATTCTGTTTCATTTGTTGATTTCCTTTCAGCTCTTTTGATCCTTCAACGTCATTTCTACCTGTACTTTATTCACTTGCCGGACAATCACGCGGGGTATCTTCACTTCTCAATCCATCTGTGTAAGTTGAACCGTCAGCCGCACCGGCTGATGGTCTGAATACTGAAACTCTGTGTCAATATTTTCGATGCTGAGGACTTCCAGATTATCAGATACAATATACCCATCCAGAACATACACCTGTGACTCTTCATAGTTCCCGCTATAAGGGGCATTCAGCAGGCGGCAGGTAGGGACATTGTCTGAAACAGCAAAGGAGAAACCTTCCGGAATATCATCTTCACCGATTTCCCCGGGCATCCAGTTATCTGTATTCAGGATCGGGTAGGTGTCAATGCCTTCAAAAGTCTGGTTAAAATCACCGCCCGCTATCACATAATTGCCCTTTTCGTATTCTTCCTGCAGTTTCTCAGCCAGCATCCTGCTCTGGGTCAGCTTCCCCTCGCCGCTGTCATAGGCTTCCAGATGGAAATTTATCAGCACCAGTTCCTTCTCACTGCCCTCTATGGGAATTCGTACTTCCAACATGCACCGTTTCAGATTACAGGTCTTGATTGGCCAGGAAAACGACTCCGGCAATGAAATTCTGGAAGCTGTACTGACAGTGTAATCGGTCAGTGTCACCAATCCGGCTTCCACCTGTCCGATCGGCGGAACTGGGTAAGGCACAAAATCACACTTAAAATTACAGGCATATATACCGGAAAGCCCTAAAAATTCCTCATAGTATTCCATCTCATCAATGTGATAGGATCGCCTTGCATTACGGTCTACCTCCTGCAGAAAATAAACATCCGCATCTTCCCGCTCCAGAATAGAGGCAATCCCGGCAAGATTATCTTCAACCACTTCCTCACTATCCGGCCGCACCTTAGTACCGCCGTCCATAAAAAAATCTTCCTCACAGCTTAGCGCGGCATACCCGGTATTGTATGTCAGAATCGTACAGGTATCTCCCACCGCCAGACTTTCCGTTCCATCATCGGCTGTCTCTATTGTTTCAACCTCATCCGGCCTGTATTCCCGTACTGTATAATAAATCAAAACAGCGGCAACAGCCAGAAAAACGACAAGAAAAACCGTTCCCACCCTTTTTAATCTTTTCCTTGCTTTCACAGGTTCGCTCCTCTCTCATTATTACCTGTTTCTCTATCATCTGTTATCTTTTATTGTAAATATTTGTAATGCTTCCTAGCTTTCGAGTTCCCTCCACTGTAAATCTGTTCCTTCGGCAGCTTTAAGCTTCCCGGGTTTGTAAAAGTAAATCCGTCCGCTGTCTTTATAATCTTAAGCACCCCGGCATCCATCCGATAATCAGAATGAATAATCAGATTCACGAATGCTTCCCGGATTGCTTCATGCACCGGAGTATCATCTACCCTCTGCATGTTCTCCAAAGGCAGGGGTGGACTATCCACTAATAAATTCTAAATAAGATACAACTTTATCTGTTCGTATCGGCATCATTCATCTGCCGCTTAATCCACTCCATCAAGACATCCACAACATACTCCTGCTGTTTCTCTGTCAGCTCACAGCCTTTCGGAATCTTATGCCACTTCTCCAGGCATCCCCGGCAACAGGTCGCCGTCGCGTGTTGCGCGATAAAAACGGGATGGCCTTTCATCGGCGTCTGCTTCCCATCATTCGGAATCTCCGCCGGAGAAAGCCTCTTTTGCACAAAGTCCCGCGCATGGGAACGGACCACATCCATCCCTTTCTCTTTCACATAGACCCGATCATTGGAATTGAGGGAAAAACTGCTGCGAAATTTTGACATTGCAAGCCGTGCAAACAAGTTGTCGCCATATAAGATATCCGGTTCCGCAACTTTCAGCTGCTCCCTCTCCTGATCAGACATCCTGTAAACAACGCCGCTTTTGCCGCGTGTGTTGTTCGGATTTCCCGATGGCACTCCTTCACTCGAATTAGAGACCACCGGTATCTCCTGCAGGCGTTCCGCCAGCTTTGTATTCCTCGCGGTGGTCGTCTCATTGCGGACGGCATAAGCAACTGCTTTCTTCTCCCCGATCAATACCAGAATCTTTTTTGCCCGCGTGACGCCAGTGTAAAGAAGGTTCCTCTGCAGCATAACGTAATGGCTCATGGTAAACGGCATCACGACAATCGGATACTCAGAACCCTGTGCTTTGTGGATTGTCGTAGCATAGGCAAGCACCAGCTCATCCAGCTCCGTCACATCATAGACAACTTCCCTGCCGTCAAAATCCACCGTCAGTTCCGCGTCCTCCGTATTCACCCGGACGATGATTCCGATATCGCCGTTAAATACATCCTTATCATAATCGTTCCGGATCTGCATGACCTTATCGCGGAGCCGATACTGCGTCCCGCCGCGCCGCAGATAAATCCACGATGGATTCAAAGCTTCCTGCAGAAGCTGGTTCAAATTTGCCGCACCGCAGATTCCCCGCTGCATGGGTGTGAGCACCTGGATATCCCGGAGTGCATCCGCATGGTAATACCGGGGCAGATTCTGTGTGCAGTATTTTACCAAAGCAGCCGCAGTGTCTTCATTCGTCTCCTCCGACGCAAAAAAGAAATCGGAATTCTTCCCGCCGCGAAGGTCCGGCATCTCACCGTGATTGATCCGGTGGGCATTCATAATAATCCGGCTGCCCTGTGCCTGGCGGAAAATCCTGGTCAGGCGAACAACCGGAACGCTTCCGGAGGCGATGATATCTTTCAGGACATTCCCGGCTCCTACGCTGGGGAGCTGATCCGTATCACCCACGAGAATCAGTGTCATCGAATCCGGCAGTGCTTTTAGCAGGTTGTACATCAGCATGATGTCGATCATGGAACACTCATCCAGAATCAGGACATCCGCCTCGAGAGGATTTTCCTCATTTTTCTGATAACCGTCCGCAGGAGAATATTCCAACAGGCGGTGGATGGTTTTCGCCTCCATCCCGGTCGCCTCCGACATCCGTTTGGCTGCGCGGCCGGTCGGTGCCGCCAAGAGAATCCTGCATCCCGCCATCCGGTATGCGGAAATAATTCCAAGGGTTGTCGTTGTCTTTCCGGTGCCGGGGCCGCCAGTCAGAGCCATCACTTTGGAAGATACCGCCTGACGGATTGCTTCAAGCTGCACCTCATCATAAGTGATCTTTGAATGGTTCGCCACACGTTCCATGACTTTATCTGCATCGAGCTTAGTGTTGCGCTCCGAAGCCAGTAATTTCAGAAGACGCTTTGCACACCTGGTCTCAGAAAAATAAAAAGGCGGGAGGTAGATGGCATCTTCCTGAACCTCATTGTTCTTTTCTGCTGACATGCTCACCTTGTGATCCAGACCATTCTCTCGCCCTGTCGGGCTCACCTTATCTATAATCACATCGGAAGTCCGCATCATTTCATCCAGCGTCATCTCGAGTTCCGGCTCATCCACATCCAACAGCTTTGCCGCCGTACCGATCAATTGGTCACGAACTGCATAGCAATGTCCGCTCTCTGACAGCTTATTGAGTGTATACAGTATCCCGCTACGCAGACGGATAAAACGATCCTTTTCAATTCCCATCTTCGTAGCAATCTGATCAGCAGTCTTAAATCCGATCCCCCAGATATCATCCGCCAGACGGTAAGGATTTTCCTCTACAATCTTAATACTGTCATTTCCGTATGTTTTATAGATCCGTGCGGCATGGGCGGTACTGACATCATTGCTCTGCAAAAAAAGCATAATATTTTTGATCTCCCGCTGCTCCTGCCAGCCTTTCTTGATCCGCTCTACCCGTTTTTTCCCTATCCCTTCCACCTGGATCAGGCTGTCCAGATCTGTCTCAATAACTTCCAGCGTGTCCTTGCCAAACTTCTGTACGATACGTTTCGCAAACTTCGGACCGACCCCTTTGATCAGGCCGCTCCCGAGGTATTTTTCAATCCCGTATGTCGTCGCAGGGAGGGTCTCCTCCCACTTCTCCGCGGAAAACTGCCTGCCAAACTTCCGGTCAACCCGCCACTGTCCCTCCATCGTCAGGACGGAGCCGACATGTACATCCGGCATATTTCCGACAACCGTGACCAGATCATTGTAGCCCTTTGCGCGGCATTTGATGACGGAAAACCCATTCGTCTCATTCTGATATGTAATTCGCTCCACGACACAGCGAAGATGATCCATGGCAATCAGTCCTCTGTCTTCCTGCTGTTTAAGTATTCATTGTACACTGCATTGCTGTGTTCCAGTTGCTTCTTCTGCATAATCATATTCCGGTCACTCAAAATCGCCAGCATTTCATCCACGATTTCTCCCTCCGGAAGTTCACTGTAATGGGAAAGATAAAATATCATTCTCTGTGCCGTGAAGTCCGTGTTCAGGTTCTGCGTGACCAGATCACAGAATCTTTCCTGGTATCCCCGATCCAGCAACTTCTGATACAATTCCTGGCTTATCTTTGACTTTGGTTTCATAAAACACTCCCGCTTTTATTATACATTTCTCCACCAGCCATGTGCATGTCTCCGGACCTCTGCCTCCAAATGCCTCATTTCCAAAAGCAGGTCTCGCAGGCCACGGCGAAAGCTGTGAATTCCAATCAGATATTTCAAATACGATCAGGTTATATTCCATGTCTCCGGCTTCTTTTTCCAGAAGTTCATCCAGCCGAGCCGCATCTCCGCCTGTTTTTTCAGATTCTCCCACATAAATACAGGCACCGCTGTCACCATGATGGTATAAAGTCACCCTCACTCCGTCAATCTGCGCTGTCACTGTTACACCTCACATATCAGCGTTTCTAATTTCAATCTGGCACGCCTTCATTGCTGCCAAAGCGTTCTTATGACTTTCCGGCGTAACGCCCGCACAACAACCAGCATCCACGCTGATCGGAACCTCCGGGAGCGCTGCCTTAAGCAGCATCGCATTCGATATGACACAGATATCTGTACAAAGACCAATGAGCTGCACTTCCTCCAGATCGGAAAGCCCGGCCGCATACTGTGCAAGTTCCATCGAGCCAAATGTCACTTTATCAAATATCCTGCTGTCTTCCACCGGAAGCTCCGGAATAATCTCCCAACCCGGCGTACCTTTTACGCAATGAATCACTGGCAGATTCTTCCCTTCCTGCGTTTCCAGATAGTCCTCTGTATGGGTATCACGGGTAAATACGACCGTCCAGCCTTCTGCTCTGCATTTCAAAACTTTGTTTCGCACTTTTGGGACAGTCGACACGGCCTCTGCCGTTCCGAGTGCTCCATCCACAAAATCTTTCTGCATATCAACAACAACCAATAACTTCATTTCCATCTCATCCTTGCAAAAACTATTTAATCCGCAAACAGTGTCATCTGTTCAAAATCAGCCTGCCGCTTCAAATCTCCCGGTATCTGACACAGCAACTCCTCCGTACTATTGTCATCCAAAATCCAATCCTCAATCTGCGGTTCCTCTAACACCAGCGGCATCCGGTCATGCACCACAGACATGGATTCATTCGCGCCTGTCGTCAATATCACAAACCGTTCTTCATTCTCCATCAAGTCAAAAAATCCGGCCAGATACAGGATCTTTCCATCTACGCGGCTGAACAAATTTTTCTCCTTCAGCACATTCCATTCATAAAAATGCTTTGCCGGAATCACCGCGCGATGATACCGGATTCCGTTCTGAAACAACATTTTCTCCTGCACGGATTCTGCCCGCGCATTGAAGATTACACCGGTCTTCAGGTATCCCGGGTAACCCCATCGTTGGCAGGACAGCTTCAGCCCATTCCTGCTGCCGGTAATCACTGGTGCCGGATCAGTTGGATGGATATCCCCGGAAAAATCCATCGTTGGGATTCTCTGATCCACTTCCTTTACAAATTTCCGTACTTCCAATACGGAGTCCCGATCAACATAAAATACACCGCACATATTTTCCTATTCCATAGCAACACTCTGAATCACTTGATTGTACAGCTGTTCAGTCTCAGCATCAAAAGCAACCAATATCACTTCAAAATCCTCGTCGGCGTCTTTCGTTTCTTCGATGATCGTTCTCACAGCCACCTCTGCCGCCTGATCTTTCGGATAACCATATGTTCCTGCGGATATAGCCGGGAAAGCGATGGAATTCAGCCGCTTTTCTTTTGCAATACGGAGACAACTGCGGTAACAACTCGCCAATAGCTCCGGCTCATTTTGATTTCCACCGTTCCAGACCGGTCCGACGGTATGAATCACATATTTCGCCGGGAGTTGATATCCCATCGTAATCTTTGCATCGCCGGTTTCACAGCCGTTTAAAGTCCGGCACTCCGCCAGCAAAGCCGGTCCGGCCGCCCGATGGATTGCTCCGTCCACTCCGCCCCCGCCGAGCAGAGAATTCTTTGCCGCGTTCACGATTGCGTCCACTTTCAATTTTGTAATATCACCTACTAAAACTTTGATATGCATTTTCACCCTCCGTCTCTGCTGTTTACATATGGAACCGTCTGCCGCATTTCGGGCAATACTCGAAATCCTCCGTCGTCTCAAAACCGCAGTAACTGCACCGCCTGTAACGGGGGCCTGCCTGTCCATAATACTGCCCGCTTCTTCTGACCGGTCTTAAATTCGCCGGTGTGATTTCCAGTCGTTCTCCCCTTGCAATACGCTTCCCAATTTCCGGATCAAGCTCATAAAGCATTCCACAGCAGGTTGTGCGGACATAATACCTTTTATTCCACCGGAAACACGGGATAAAAAAGAGCGCCAGCACAGTATAGGTCATAAACACTTCATATCTGCCATATGCTCCGCAGGCATTGCAAATCACCGTCTGCGAAAAATCAAATTGCTTCTGCCCGTCATGAATGCCTATCATGAAAAACATGTCGGTTCCCCTTCCACTGCTATGTACTCCTCAACGGATAACATTATATTCTCCAGATTTCTGACATCTTGTACCCAGTCGCCTACCTCCAGAGAATGATTCGCATTTTCTATAATATGGAGCGGAAGATTGCGGGCTTTGCACTCCGTAATTACAGTTTCTGTGCCAACCCACCCATCTGCTGTTCCATGGAACACAATACCGGGCTGATTCATAAACTGAAAAGATTCTCCCACCGGCGTAAAATAAACGTTCTTTGTCTTAAGGCCATGCTTCTGCCCGTAAGCAGAGGCAATCGCTGTCCCGATACTTTTTGATAAAAACAGGATGTCCGTATATTGCGAAAAATCCACGTCACAAAGAATATCCTCACACTGATCCAAGGCACCGGTAAAACAGGCATTCGTTTTTTCTTTATTGCCTTTGACGCCGGGCGGGAAATTCCCATATGGGACATCCTTAATCTCATAGCCATGAGCGGCGGCTATCTTTTTGCTGTAATAAAGCAACGGTTTATCTACATGATAACCGATTCCGGGAAATACAACTGCGATCTTCATCTAATATTCTCCTTTGATGTATGTTGCCCGCGACAATTTAAAATCAGGTCAGGCGGCTCATTGAAAACCAGGTCACCCCCTGCCTCCGGTTCTGTTCTTAGTTCATGCGGTCATGATCGCATCACACTGACCGTGACTACCACCATCATAACCCCGATAATAAGTAACGGCACCATTCCGTCCACATACCCTCGCATGCTGTCCAAATTATAATATAGCAAATAGCAGACCAGACTGACTGCCGCCGCAATCACCGTAACAACAAGCATCACGATTGCTGCTGTTCTCGAATACTGTCCCTGTGCATACAACGCATTCATTTCCAGAAACATCAGAACTGTCCATCCAACAATCAGGAAAAGTTCTGTCGTTACCTGCCGATTTAATAACAGGCGGGTCGCCGCCAGTAACACGATATAGACGATGACGCCTCCAATTAAGACCGCCGTCTGCGAAAATAGCACGAACTGCCTGTCTGCAGCACTGCTTCCCCGAACAATCTGCAATATAGCAACAACACCAAATATAACTGCCGGGAGCAAAAGCCATCCGCTCCTCATTCCCTTAACCGCGCCCGTGGGCTTGAATGCTAAAATCCACCAGGCAAGATAGAAAGCACAGCAGAAGATCAGCAAAATATTACCGGTTAAAATCTGTTTTGTCTGTAATTCAAAATGAGAAAACAATCAACATACCCCTGATCTTTATATCGTGATTTCATCACAATCGCATTTCGCCGTTCGTCAATCGTGCAAGCACGTTGACTCACTTGCGCTCATTATATCAATAATTCTGACCATTCAGAATACAACCCGTCATTTTTCTCTTCCAACGCCTTGATTGTTTCATAAGCAAATTCACAAAACGGCGTCGGCACATGGTATTGTTTCCCGATGCAGATCAATGTCCCGGCAAACATCTCAATCTCTGTATGCCGGCCTGCCTCCAGATCCTGAAGCGTGGAATATTTGGAAGACGGCAGTGACGGACATTTTTCCTTTTCAATTTCTGAAAGATCAGTAATGTCGATACCCAATGCCGCAGCCACCCGGCATACTTCATCCCGCAAGTGCCAACGGAGATTTGCCATATGCTCACTGACGCCAAATGCCCCAACCGGGCATCCGACAATCGCCTGCGGTAAATTCATGCTCACATTGAATACCATCTTTTTCCAGATTTCCTGCACAATGTCATGGCACACACAATAATGGATTTCCGAATTTTCGAAAAGCTCCGCCAGCGCATCGATTCGCCCGCTTATTGTTCCATCCTTCTCGCCGAAGAACACTCCCGGCGTCCGCTCCGGAGCAAAAGTAACCCGATTGCCCTTTCTCTGGGAAGCGATCTGCATCAGAGAATATACCATATGCTCCTTACCGATACTCTTCCCGGCAATCACCTCACTGTCCACTCCATTGAGCAGCGTCATCACAATCGTATGATCATCTGCAATTTCTTTGATTTCTTCCAACGAATGAAGCAGGGCATCATATTTCATAGCAATCAGAAGCAGGTCAACCCCTTTTGCCTCCTTCGGAGTCCGCAAATGCAAAGGGAGCCTTTTATCATTGACATATATTCCGTCCCGCTCATAGCGTTCCCTGCGCTCTCCGTCCGCAATTACCCAGAGATTCTCCTTCAGCTTTTCTGAGAGTCCCCATATAAAATATGAACCTACGGCACCGCTGCCCATAACGGCAACCGTCTCAATTTTCTTCATGCATCCTGCCCCTCCAAACATGTAAATAAATCAAAGCTGTATCACTTCCGGCGCATGACTGAAGGAAGAAATCGTCGCTGTACCTTCTGTAAAATAATATACCGCCGTATTTCCTTCCGGTCCCGCCGTATACATGTTCCGGAGGCTGGGGTATGCATCCAGCATGGATTCCTGCGCCTCCACCCTGTCATCCTCTGCCAGAGTGCCGCACAGCCGGATCCACTCGTCGCCGGACATCGCGCAGATTTCCACTTTTGGGTTCGCAGCAATCTGTTTCGCCACATCCTTGGTCTTGCCCGTCTGGACATACAGTTTATCCTCAAAAATATGGATTGTCCCGAACGGCCGCACCCTTGGCTGCCCATTCTCATCGGTCGCCAGATAATAAGTCTCTGCCTTCTTCAAAAATTCATATACCTTGTTCATATGCATCCTCCTCATGATAAATATTGTAATTTTCAGTACTCCCTGAGTATCAGTTCTGTAATGCCGGGATTATCCCCACCCGTGATCCGGAGCACCTTGGGGTTCAGCCCGTGGCCAATCTCCCGGTATATGGCGTTCTGGATATGGTTCCCCCGGTGGAAGCCATGGACGACCCGGATCCGGTATGTGCTCCGGTCAGCTTTCTTTATTATAGTTTCTATTTTGCTCACAGCCTGATCTGCCGTCAGGCCATGTACATCTATTTCAATAATCGGTGATTGCAATTTAATCAGCCTCCCATTTAAGACATGTACTCCTGGATGCTGCCGTCCGGCCGCACATCCATAAAACACTCCGTAAGATTATCGTCATCCATGATCTGCAGCACACGCCTCATCCCGACTGCAAGGTCCTTCTTTTCATATTCCTCTCTGGAGATCCAGTAAGCCTGTCCTTCCTCGGAGCTCTTTAGCTCACCTTCAAAAGAGTCTGCACGATAAAGCAGCCCCACATTATGTAAACCATCGCGGTACCAGTGATAAATGCCTTTCAAGATCGGCTGTTTAATTGTAAGCCCGGTCTCTTCCTGCATCTCACGAATGACAGCCTCTGAAAATGTCTCGCCTGCCTCCACATGACCGCCGGGAAACGTCGTACCGCTGTAATTGCTCCCTGTTTTGTCCAGAGCGAGCACCATGTCCCCGTCGCACAGCATACACATATTCATGAAAATTGCTTTCTCTGACGGATGCTTCTCCGCCGCATTATGATTGCTCATTATTTATGCCACCTTCATCTCCGCATATCAGAATAGCATCAGTATACTGAAAGCTGATTAAGAATTCCCCTGACTTTGGAAATCGCATCATTTACCTGTCGTTTCGCGTCATTAATTCTGGCCTGTACCAACCAGTCTGCTACAAAACCATCAAAGAAAAAATCTGCGAACCTCAGGAAATCACCAACTTCAATATGCACATCAGCAATGGTATTGATATCACGCAGCTCTTTTTGCAGTCTCTGCAGGGCATACTTTGCCTGCTGTAAGTTCTGCTCAGCCTTGCCCATTTTATTATGTTTCATAAAGGTCGTCATCATACCGCCGCCAAGCATATCGACAATCCCCCAATTTCCTGCGCTGTTAAGTTCTTTTTGTGAAGCATATAAATACTGCAACGCTTCCTCGGCTGCGTTTCGCGCTTCCCATATTTCTCTTTCCCAGTCCATTACTACTCCCCCTCTCACTGTTCGTTTAATATCCGCCAATTTAAAATCAAATCAGGCGGATCGGTGTCTCTACTATTTACACATGAAATCATCGGATGTTTTTCCGTCATCAAAAACAGCCAACCCTTCTGCCTTTTGTATGCTCAACATAATGTTATCCCTTTTTTATGTGTATCACACCATTTTTTCAATTCTGATTTCAGCAACTCATATCGAAGGCTTTTCTCTTCCTTCGAAAAATGTATCTCCCGGTACTGCTCTGGATTATTCTCATATACGAGATCCTTTGCTTCATCGCCAAACTGTTCGCTGGTCAGATCAAAACAACAGCCACCTACTACATTATAACAATGGTAATTTCCGCCCGGCCGCAGGATACCGTACACTTTTCCGCCAAAAATGTCCTGTGCCAAAAACGCTGTGATCGAGCACTGCCCCAGTGTTTTATTCTCTTCACTCCACTCATCACGAAGTCTGGGCGCACAGGTATCTGCAGACCAGATTTCAGAAAGGATGTCATATAACATAGTCGGAGACGAGATGTTGCTATATTCTGCTGAGACAGGTTTAGCATTTGCAGTTTCCCATCCATAAAAATTGTATTGTTTCATCTATACTTCCTATTATTATCTCTGAAAATTTGGTTTCTAAGTATGCTCGCTTCCTTTGTACCAACCAATTCCAAAGGTATTTTAAGATCAATGTCCGTAAAAATATTACAAACATCATCGTAATAAATCCCAACCAGTTCTCCCTGTGAAGTACATTTGCGAAGTCCCTCACAAAAATTATTTGAAAAGAAAGTCAGAGCTTTTTCTTCAAAGTAATTATCATCAGAACGATTAGAAAATGCTAAATGCTCAAAACGACACGCCTTCGTAGCAACATTTATAGCATCATCCTCATCTTTATACCCGTATGTTTTTAAAAGATCAACGGTGATATCGTGGATATGGTGCGCCTGATTGTCAAAATATATTAACCGTTTCTCTGGTTGGAGTTGTAAAAAATACGCATTTAAAAAAGCAACCAATTTGTTTATCAAAAACTTCTCAAAGATATCAAACTCATATTCTATTTCCAGATTTTCCAGTTTATCCACCATCCTGCTAAATTTCTTCGCAACAAATTCAACTGATTTTTTCTCTTTGTAATAACGGTCGAATTCATCGAAGAAATTTGATGGCAAATAATCATCTATAAGCTCAGACACCCGTTGCGAATCTGGAACATCTTTATCCATGTAGAAAACAATAATCCGAATCCATTGGGAAATTATTGCACTTGATTTTTTCTGCAGGTAAATGATATCTGGCCTGACATTTCCGTTTTTATCTCTGGAATTTTCATAAAAATAATTAATCATTCCTTTCCCCTTTGCGATCATTAAGCCTGAATTATTCATGACAGCTTAGCATCATCCGGATTGGACTAAAAATATCGTTACAATCCACATCAAATAGCACGACTTGGGATAGTTTTCCACAAAAAGGGCAGACT
>JAJPZY010000098.1 GCA_021204085.1 Clostridiales bacterium
TAACTACACGGGTTTTTTGCCGCTATGGCGTAGTCCCGTGAATAATTCAGGATAAATCTTGGTATCAAGGCAAGGAGATATGTATGACTACAGACACAATAGCTGCGATTGCGACGGCAATGTCGGATTCGGGAATCGGGATTATCCGCATCAGCGGAGAAGATGCCTTTACGGTGGCGGATCGGATGTTTTTTCCCGGTATGAAGAAAATGATTTCTGATTCTTTAGCGAACTGTGAAAATGAGAATCGGAAATTAAAAAAAGTGTCTGATATGGAGTCCCATACGGTTCATTACGGGTGTATTGTGGATGGAAATGAAGTTGTTGATGAGGTCCTTCTTCTTATAATGCGGGCACCCAGAACTTATACCAGAGAAGATGTTGTGGAGATTGACTGCCACGGCGGTGTTCTTGTGATGAAGCGCATCCTGGAACTTTGCTTTCGCTGCGGTGCACGTCCGGCGGAGCCGGGGGAGTTTACGAAGAGAGCTTTTTTAAACGGGAGAATCGATCTTTCTCAGGCAGAATCTGTGATTGATGTGATCAACTCAAAGAATGAGATGGCTTTGAAAAGTTCTGTGAGCCAACTGAGGGGATCGGTGTCGGAAAAAATCCGCGTTCTTCGTGAGGATATCCTGCATGAGATTGCATTCATTGAGTCTGCATTGGATGATCCGGAGCACTACAATCTTGACGGATATTATGACGAGCTGAACAATAAAATTGAAGATATTTATCATAGTATTTATAGTCTTTTGATTTCCGCTGATAACGGAAAAATAATAAAAGAGGGAATCCGTACGGTAATTGTGGGAAAGCCGAATGCCGGAAAATCTTCTCTTTTAAATGTTCTTATCGGCGAGGAGAGGGCGATTGTCACGGATGTCCCCGGGACTACTCGTGATGTTCTGGAAGAGCAGATTCAGATTGGAGGAGTCGGATTACGAATCGTTGATACCGCAGGTATCCGAGATACAGAGGATATTGTGGAAAAAATCGGTGTTTCCCGTTCATTAGAACATATGGAAAAAGCGGATCTGATTATTTATGTAGTGGATTCTTCTACGGAATTAGATGAAAATGATCGCAATATCATGGAAGCGATACGTGGGAAGAAAGCAATTATTCTTCTAAATAAATCTGATTTGAAGGTAAAAACTATGGATCAGGATATAAAAAAATATTTAGATTGCCCGATTATCTCTGTCTCTGCTAAGATGGGAGACGGAATTGATGAGTTGGAAAAAATGATTACGTCCCTGTTTTTTAATGGGAATATTTCTTTTAATGAAGAAGTATATATTACGAATGCCAGACAGAAGCATGCACTGGCTGAGGCGGAGGCGAGTCTTCGTATGGTAATTCGGAGCATGGATGAAGGAATGCCGGAGGATTTTCTGACAATCGATATGATGAGTGCTTATGAGGAACTTGGCAAAGTAGTCGGAGAATCTGTTGAGGATGATCTTGTAGATAAGATTTTTTCTGAGTTTTGTATGGGAAAGTAGGATAAATAAATGTCTGTTTTGAAAGAAAATTATGATGTCTGTGTCGTCGGAGCCGGACATGCGGGTTGTGAGGCTGCTCTTGCCTGTGCAAGACTCGGCCTGAACACAATTTTATTTACAATCAGCATTGAAAGCGTGGCAATGATGCCCTGCAATCCGAATATCGGAGGCAGTTCAAAGGGACATCTGGTACGGGAGATTGATGCACTAGGCGGAGAAATGGGTGTGAATATTGACCACACTTTTATTCAGTCTAAAATGTTGAATAAATCGAAAGGACCAGCTGTTCATTCTCTCCGTGCACAGGCGGATAAAATCGAATATACGATGCGTATGAGAGAAGTTCTTCAAAATACAGATCATTTGACACTGCGTCAGGCCGAAGTTTCGGAATTGATGGTTGAAAATCATGAAATCCGTGGCGTGAAAACTGTTTCCGGAGCGGAATATTTCAGTAAAGCTGTTGTTCTCTGTACCGGTACGTATTTAAAAGCGAGGTGCCTCTATGGAGCTGTTGTTAATTATACGGGTCCGAATGGATTAATGGCGGCAAATCATCTGACAGATTCTCTGATTGCAAACGGCGTGGAGATGTATCGATATAAAACAGGTACTCCTGCACGAATTGAGAAGAAATCGATTGATTTTTCAAAAATGCAGGAACAGTTTGGTGATGAAAGAGTGGTTCCTTTTTCCTTTACGACGGATCCGGAGAGTGTTCAGATTGATCAGGCCAGCTGTTGGCTGACTTACACCAATGAGAAAACACATGAGATTATCCGTGCAAATTTAGATCGTTCTCCTCTCTTTTCCGGAATGATTGAGGGTACAGGACCCAGATATTGTCCATCAATTGAGGATAAAGTTGTTAAGTTTGCGGATAAAGATCGTCATCAATTGTTTATTGAGCCGGAAGGAAATCATACCAGTGAGATGTATATCAGCGGAATGTCCAGTTCTTTGCCGGAGGATGTTCAGTATGATATGATTCATACGGTTCCGGGACTTGAACATGCGGTTATTGTTCGGAATGCTTACGCGATTGAATATGATTGTATTAATCCCAGACAGCTTTCACTTTCTCTGGAATTTAAAAATATTTCCGGGCTTTTTTCCGGCGGACAGTTTAACGGAAGCTCCGGTTATGAGGAGGCGGCGGCGCAGGGATTAATTGCCGGTATCAATGCAGCTATGAAAATTAAGGGAAAGGAACCTTTGATTTTAGATCGTTCAGAAGCGTATATCGGAGTATTGATCGATGATTTGGTGACAAAGGAGAATCATGAGCCGTATCGGATGATGACTTCCAGAGCAGAGTATCGTTTGCTTTTGCGTCAGGACAACGCGGATTTGCGCCTCACCGGAAAAGGATATGAGGTTGGGTTGATTTCAAAGGAGAGATATGATTCTGTCGTTGAGAAAGAACGGTTGATCGAAAAAGAAATCTCCCGAGTTGAAAAAATTCATGTCGGCGCCACAAAAAATGTGCAGGATCTTTTAAATTGCTGCGGAAGTCAGGTTTTAAGCAGCGGAATTTCTCTGACTGAACTAATTCGACGGCCGGAGCTTTCCTATGATCTTGTGGCTTCGATTGATCCGGATAGGCCGAATCTTCCTTCTGATGTAAGAGAACAGGTAAATATAAATATTAAATATGATGGATATATTCGCCGTCAGAAGAAACAGGTAAAAGAGTTCCGCAGGCTGGAGAATAAAAAGCTTTCGCTAGATTTTGATTATAAACAGATCAGTGGCTTGCGATTGGAAGCACAGCAGAAACTGACTCTGTATCAGCCTGCTTCTATTGGACAGGCATCAAGAATTTCCGGCGTTTCACCAGCAGATATCTCGGTTCTTCTTGTTTATATAGAACAGATGCGGCGGAAAATGGCCGATAAAGCCAATTAATATTCTGTTATTTTGTATTTGAGTTACCGACTCTATATTCTACTGATATATAAGGATTTTTTATATGGATTGTAAATTTAATCTTGATAAATTTGAAAATGGTTTAAGTGAATTAAATATTTCTTTAAGTTCTGCACAGATGCAGCAGTTTCTGGATTATTATCAGATGTTAATTGAATGGAATAAAAAGATGAATCTGACATCGATTACGGAATTTGAAGATGTTGTTGAGAAACATTTTTTGGATAGTCTGTGTATTTTTAAGACTTTTCCTCAAATAACCGATAAGAAAATTCTTGATTTGGGTACCGGTGCCGGATTTCCGGGTATTCCTATTAAAATCGTATTCCCGGATACAGAATTTGTTTTAATGGATTCGGTAAATAAAAAATTAACTTTTTTAAATGCTGTTATTAATAATCTTGAACTGAATAATATTTCTACTGTTCATGGCAGAGCGGAAGATCTGGCCAGAAAATCGGAGTATCGTCAGAAGTTTGATTTATGTGTTTCCCGTGCTGTTGCGAATCTTGCTTCACTTTCCGAATATTGTCTGCCTTTTGTCAAAATCGGAGGATATTTCGTTTCTTATAAATCGGGTGATATTGAGGAGGAAGCGAAAAATGCTCGAAAAGCGATTTACCTCTTAGGAGGAAAAACGGAGCAGATTGTTAGATATCGACTTCCTGGAACTGATGCAAATCGTTCTCTTGTTTGTATCGAAAAAGACAGGGGGACACCAAAATCTTATCCCAGAAAAGCCGGTATTCCTTCTAAACAGCCAATTCTTTAATATTTAACTCATATTTATAGTCATGGATAATACAGGTATTGTTTATCCATGACTATTTTGATCCTGGTATCATCATATTATAATGTTAATGAGTTTTACAAATTTCTCCGGATTTTCTACTTGCGGAAGATAACCTGCATTTGAAATGTAAGCTTCTTCGATTGCAGAATTGTGTGCTTTATACTCATCTATGATGTCATGAATAAATGGTTGTGTTCTGCCTCCGATTAAGCAGATACTGTTATTAATCTTTTCAATTGCAGGTATAATATTAATCTTTGTATAGCAGCTTCTGATACTGGCCTGGAGATATTTTCCGCGGCTGTGGTCAATTTTTGAAGCTTTATAATACGAGTTTATAAATTTCTCTGTAACGGATTCCTTCCTATTATTATTGATATTTTTAGTTTTGCTTCTGATTCTTACTTTACTTGTGTCAATGTTATAGAGAAATGTTCCGATTATCGGTGATTCCAGTATATGTTTGCATATGTTTCTCTTTTTGTTTGGAGTTTTAATTTGATTGTAGATGTCACATGGAGAAACTCCTATGATTTTGTTAAAATTCTTGCTTTCCATTTGACATGCCATTACAGTGAATGAGAATGATTCTCCTGTTGCCACTGCATTTGTCCTTGAGCCGATTACTTTTTTTATAAAATCGTTTATCAGTTGGACATACAGGTAGTTTGTATATGTGATATTTGGCTTATCTGATTGACCACATCCAAGTAAATCAAGAGCATAGACTGTATTATTTTCTGATAACACTTTTATTATCTTGCTCCATTCTGCAGTTGAACTGCATGGATTCAAGTCATGGATTAAAAGCACAGGTTTCCCTTTTCCTTTTTTTATATAGTATATGTCTCCGTATTTCCATTTGAAATATTTTCCCTTTGACTTTGGAACGCATTCTTCTTTTGCGGCCTTTATATCTATTATCTGATTTGTTATTGCTGCCAGGCCGATCAGTGAAATTCCTAATAACGCAGCTTTTTTTAATTCTTTTTCCATAATTGAATGTTCTCCTGCTCCAAACATTTCAAATTAATTTGTCTTCATTTATTCTATATTATAATATAATTCTTGTTTTAATACAATCAATATTATTTTATCTCTATTTATTCTTTATGACTCTACTAAACTCGATCATATATAAAATGTTTCACGTGAAACATTAATAAATTTTTAATGGAAATGTGTTTCACGTGAAACATTTAGGTCTGGATATGAACATGGAAACATGTTATACTCATTTTTGTGGAAAACGAGAGAGAAAAAGTAAAAAAGGAAAAATCAGGAGTAAAAGTATGGGAAGAATTATTGCAATTGCCAATCAGAAGGGTGGCGTTGGTAAAACAACAACAACGATTAATTTATCAGCTTGTCTTGCAGAAATGAACAAAAAAGTATTAACCATAGATATGGATCCGCAGGGAAATACAAGCAGCGGACTTGGAATAGAAAAAAATGAATGTGAAAATACTGTCTATGAACTGATTTTAGGAGGATGTTCAATATCAGATGCTGTACTGCATACAGAAATGGAAAATTTAGATATCATAGCTTCAAATGTAAATTTAGCCGGGGCAGAGATAGAACTTTTAAATGTAAATGAAAGAGAATACGTACTGCGAAATGAAATAGATTACATTAAAGAAGATTATGATTTTATATTAATTGATTGTCCGCCGTCATTGAGCATGCTGACGATCAACGCCATGACAACCGCAGATACAGTTTTAGTACCAATTCAATGTGAATATTATGCGTTAGAAGGACTTAGTCAGCTAATGTATACGATCGAACTGGTACAGCAAAGATTAAATCCTCGGCTTAGAATGGAGGGTGTAGTCTTTACCATGTATAATGCAAGAACAAATTTGTCACTGCAGGTAGTAGAAAATGTGAAAAACAATCTGGACACAACGATTTATAAGACTATAATACCGAGAAATGTGCGTCTGGCAGAAGCACCAAGTCACGGATTGCCGATAAACATATATGATTCAAAATCGGCAGGTGCAGAAAGTTATCGGATGTTAGCAAAAGAAGTTATAGAAAGAGACGAGGAATAATTATGGCATCAAAAAAAAGCGGATTAGGTAAAGGTCTTGACTCTCTGATTTCAAATAAAGTCAATACAAAACAGCTGAATGATGGAATTACCTCGGAACAGAACGATAATGAAAAGGTATCAGTTGTAAAAATCACTCAGGTAGAACCAAACAGAGATCAGCCAAGAAAGCAGTTTGATGAAAATGCTCTGGAGGAATTAGCTGATTCCATAAAACAATATGGAATTATTCAACCTTTGATTGTGCAGGATAAAAAGACGTATTATGAAATTATAGCAGGAGAGCGTCGATGGAGAGCAGCCAAAATTGCAGGATTAAAGGAAGTACCGATTATTATCCGGGATATCACTGACCAGGAAATTATGGCATTATCGCTGATTGAAAATATTCAGCGGGAAGATTTAAACCCAATTGAGGAGGCTAAAGCGTACAAACAGCTTCTCGACGAATTTAATCTGAAACAGGAAGAAGTGGCGAAAAAGGTTTCTAAGAGCCGTACAGCTGTTACGAATGCTCTGCGTTTGCTGAAACTTTGTGACGAAGTGCAGCAGATGGTGATCGAGGGTAAATTAACGAATGGACATGCGAGGAGTCTTATTTCAATCGAAGATACGGAGAAACAGATTGCCGTTGCAAAACAGATTATTGACAAAAATTTAAGTGTTCGGGAAACAGAAAAACTGGTAAAAAATCTGCAGAAACAGGAAGAAAAAGCAAATCAAAATAAAAAAGAGGAGCCGGATGAGGCTTTAAAGGCAATTTACGGCAATCTGGAAGAACAAATGAAACAGATTTTGGGCACAAAAGTAGAAATTAAGCAAAAAAATAAGAATTCAGGTAAGATTGAAATTGAATATTATTCTCAGGATGAGTTGGATAGAATTTACCAGATTCTTTGTGCCGGAATCCAGTAGAAAAATTCTGAATGAATAAAAAGATAAAGAGAGAAAAGAGGAAACAGAATTGGAATTAATATATAATCTGGATTTAGAGCAGTTAACGGGTATCCCGGCAGATGTATATATCCTTGGTCTGGCAGCTTTGGTTGTGGTTTTGATTATTGTGATGATCATAAATGCAGTAAAAACAACAAGGATAAGAAAAAGTTATAAAGTATTTATGGAGGGTAAAAACGGTCAATCATTAGAAAATATACTTCAAAGCCGCTTAAAACAGATGGATCAGCTGTTAGCAGCTGAGGAAGAAAATAAAGAGAATATTCAGGTAGTACTGGATCATCTTGATCACACATATCAGAAGGTTGGTGTTGTGAAGTATAACGCATTTGAGGAAATGGGAGGAAAATTGTCCTTTTCACTGGCATTTCTAAATCGTAAGAATGATGGGTTTATCCTGAACGCAATGCACAGCCGTGAAGGTTGCTTTACCTATATTAAAGAAGTAATTGACGGAAACCCGATCATTATGTTGGCGGAGGAAGAGAGAGAAGCTTTAGACCTGGCGTTGAAGGATGACCGTTAAAAATCAGTTAGATATGATCAAAATAATAAATCATGTATAAAATATGATATTTTTGATCGATAAATAAGGAATAAATTAAGATATGATTCATAGTTTTTTAAAATCAGTTGGATTCTCGAACATATCGGAAAATACGGATTTGTACAAAATATTGGATGATGTTATTTATCACCCGGATGAACGTGCTGTAGATCAGGATTCCTATGGAAATGAAATTGCCTGCTTTACAAAATATTTTGGAAATGATATGGGAATCAGCGTCTGCGGAAGTTTCCTTATGGATCAGAAAATGCAGATTGAATATTATTTTCCATTTTTCCGTGGTTCCGGTATATCAACAACGGAACCCGCAGAAGTAGAACGATTAGCCGGAAGAGAAGCTTATCTGGGAATTTGTGATGAATTAAAAATGGGAATACCGTTGATTTTTTATGTAAATAATGTGGCAGATGTTTTTCGGGAAAACCGACATTGCAATTTGGTTCTTTCAAATCACACTGTTCTTTCAGCACTTGGATACAGCGGAAAAATTCTCTTTCCGGTTATGAAAACAAAAGAAATGACTGCGGCACGGCAGAAAACATCGAAAAAGAGAATGGATCTGATGATTCAGGCACGGGACGGAGATCAGTCTGCTCTGGAAAACCTGACTCTCAATGATATGGATCTCTACGCCTCAATTACACAGCGTGTAGCAAAGGAGGATGTATTGACAATCGTTGAGAGCAGCATTATTCCGTATGGCGTAGAAAGTGATCAATATACGGTTATCGGTGAAATTCTAAACTATTATATGGTGAAAAATACCGTAAGCCAGGAAAATGTCTGGATTCTGACTGTTTCATGCAATGATCTGAAATTTGATATTTGTATCAATGAGCGTGATCTGCTGGGTGAGCCGGAGATAGGGAGACGGTTTAAGGGACGGATCTGGATGCAGGGATATCTGAATTTTGGGTATTAATGTAAGTTATATCAGCTGTGAAAAGGTTTTATATGCTCATATGAGTGAATCATCTGTAATAATGAGTTGTTAAAATGCCAGCTCATAAGAAAAAGGTAATTGACAAAACTTCTGTTAGTGAGTAGAATTGAGGAAGTTTAAAGGTTTCCGTAATTCAGCTGGATAGAGCGACTGCCTCCTAAGCGGAAGGTCAACTTGACAACTCACGCAGAACGGCAAAACCCGGTTCGCTGTTCAAATTTGGTCGGCTACGCAAAAAATTGACGCTGGAGCACAGAACCGGGAATCATGTTCGTTGCTGGATAGGCCGACTAGCATTAGCTCAGCTAAGAAAATTTCACCGATCTGCTAATGACATCAAGGCTACAAAACCAGCTAAAAAGTTCTGAAAATCCGCAAAAATGCGGTAAATATCTATTTGTCTCAGTAGCTCAGTTGGATAGAGCACCGCCCTCCTAAGGCGGGTGTCGGGGGTTCGAATCCCTTCTGGGACGCCAGCCAATAAGCGGAAGCTGCTAAAATCGTGTTAGCTGACACGAAAACGGCTTCCGCTTTTTTATTTTCCAACCAGTTGTTCTACCGGATTTTCAGCTAAGAATTTCTGAAAACCTTAGCTGGCCAGCTAATAAAAAAGGGTCTCCAGCTAAGAACCCCGAAACGCTCCCTTCTGAACCGATTTCCAGCTAAGAAAGGTGTCCGTTGAAAAAACGCTCTGAACCATAGTAAATCAGTCCTGTACTATCTTTCTAAGAAAGTCCACAAGTTTCAGTGAGCCTCCTGTGGCTAAGACCGGTTAGCTGAAAAATATCCTCCATCTAAGGAAATCTCTGTTTTGCTAACAGAGCAGAATCCGGTCTTCGCCAGCTTACATAGCCCGTTTGTTTTCTCTCTTATAAGAGTGGAACGAACGGGCTTTTTTCATGCTCAAAAACAGACGGAGGTGAAGGAAGCATGGCCGGTGTGATGGCTGTTCTTACGGAATATACTCACCCTGCATCGGCTGGTGTACCGTGGATGTGATAAACGCTGTTTTCAAGAACCGGTTAGCCGCAAGAGCAGACCAGAACCAGGAAAGGAGTCCGTGATGGGAAAGAAGAAATATCCGGAGGATGGCTATGACAAGGGCAGGGACGGGAAGTTCCCTGACTGCCGCTATTGCCGGTATCACACTTCCGGCAGCAAGGGAATCCGATGCCGGTATAAGCACTGTCTATACCGCAAGCGGCAGGCCGACAGGCGAAGGAGGTGAGCTTTCCGATTCCATCAAGTCGGCAGAACAGCGACTGGCGGAAATCGCCGCTCTGAAAAAACACATCATCAACTACTCCCGGACGAAGGAGACCTATGCGGCCTACAGGAAATCCGGGTACAGCAAAAAGTTTCTGGAGGAACATCGGGAGGAGATCACGCTCCACAAAGCAGCAAAGGCGGCGTTCAATCAGATTGACGGTGCAGACACACGGAGAAAATCCAAAATCCACACCATAAGGCAGCTCAACCAAGAGTATGCCCAGGTGTTGAGTGGGAAGAAAGCGGCCTATGCGGAGTATCGTGAGGCCAGGAAACAGATGCAGGATTATCTCATCGCCCGGAAAAATATCGAGGCGATTTTGGGCGTGGAGCAGGAGCAGGAGGCACAGAGGCAGCAACAGGAAAGGCAGAAAAAGTCCGAAAGGTAACGATACCCTCGGTACGGCAACACAATTTTCGTGCTTGCCGTACTGAGGTTTTTTTGCTATTCGTCTATGCATAACTGCTCAAGAAAAATCGTTCGACGCTTTTCGAGACGGTTCGAGGAAATTCGACATCATTCGAGAGGCTTTGAGGGTATTCGACACAATACGACTGAATGCGGTGCACAAGGGGATAATAGAAAATTTGAAAATTTGCTTGGGTGTCCGGGGCTTGAGGTTGGCACTTGTCTGCCTCAATTTTCAAAATTGGTGTACACCGATTGATTTTTGATAATCCATCAACTATAATCATCATATAGATTTGCCTGACAGTGTTACCATAAGGATTGTCAGCAGAAAGAAGGACTTTTCTTATGAAGTATACGATGAAAAAATGCATATTGATGGTGCTTTCTCTGGCCCTTGTCGTGACCTTCGCGGGGTGCGGGACAACGGCAAGCTCAGAGGAAGGCGATGTATCCTCCACCGAGACTGAATCGTCAGAAACTCCGGTTGAAGAATCCTCTGATGAGAGCAGTACAGAGGAACTGTCGCTTCAAAACTGTTATCTGGTCACAAATGTATATGGAGATGGACAGAAGCCGTGGTATATTGTCCTTGCATATGATGCAGAGGTTGACCCAACCAGTGTTTCGACAGAGGATTATGAAGTTGATGGCTATGAGATTGAGGCTGCTTACACCAATTCAGAAGCGACGCTCTCCGACGAAAGTATCGCCGGAAATTATGTCCTGATCGAACTGTCTACGGATTACACGACAACAAACTATGGCGGCAGCGGCTCAGGTGATTCCGTCTCTTACAGCGCTGGAATGACGGAGAACCGGGGTGTTTTCGATGATGATGCCGTGACAGACGCCGACAGCTCGGTGGATGCCAACTTTGATGAAAAGGAAGATCGCTCTGGCGTGGGAGGCTCCGATACGTCTGAAATGACAGGTGACAGGATGCAGGGAAACGGTAGTATCAGCGGTCGAGGTTCTATGTCTATACAGACATCTCTCAGCAATCAACTGTCTGTCGCCGTTCAGTAGACAGGAAGTATCTCATCCACGAATGGGACGGCGTTGGATGCTTGGACGGAAAGCTGCTCAACCGATTATACCGAAAACGTCAATCTTTTGGTGGAGAATTTTACGCTGGATACCTTCACCCTCTCAGACGGAACTACCCTGATGTACAGTCTCTATCTGCCGGAGGACTACAATGAGGATACGGCGTATCCGCTTGTCCTGTTTATGCCGGATGCAACCGGTGAGGGTAGCGATGAATATCTTGCGCTGACGGAAAGTCTGGGTGGCGTGATCTGGACAACGGAAGAATGGCAGAGCGAGCATAAAACCATTGTACTGGTTCCTCAATACGAGGATACCAACACCGAAGACCCTGCCTATACAATGGAACTTGTGACAGAGATCGTCAGTCAGTACAGTGTGGACACATCCAGAGAATACCTTGTGGGTCAGTCCTCCGGGACGATACGTTCCATCAAGTTGCTGATCGACTACCCGGACGAGTTCGCCGGCGCTCTGCTGGTTGCCGGGCAGACAGATTCCGCCTATACGGATTCTATCGCAGACCTTGCCTCGCAGAACATCTGGATGATTTGCTCCGAAGGGGACGCAAGAGCTTATCCGGGAATGACTGAAATTACGGAAGCGGTGGAAGCAGCCGGAATGGAAGTCACCATTGCACAGTGGTCTGCTGTTCTTACAGATGAGGAACAGGAACAGCTTGCGACAGAGCAGGCTTCCGCCGGAACGACCATCAACTGGACGGTTTTTGATACCGGAACCGTTATGCGGGATGACGTTACTTCCTCCGACGCCACAGAGCATATGAACACTTGGCGTGTAGCATACAATTTGAACACAGTGCGGGAATGGTTGTTTGAACAGACGAAGTAACTCCTTTGTTAAGAACACAAACAATGAGGCAGATTTAACCGGCGGGCCGTCCTTCGTGGCGACCCGCCGGATTTTTTAATGCTCAAATTCGACTGAGATTTCGCCTTTTGTGCAGGAAAGATCCATAGTATCTTTTGCACTGTTATCAACTGTTTCTTGAAGCGTTCCGTGATAGTTCTCGCCCTCAATCTGAACGCTCGCATCGGATAGCTCCAAGTTGTAATTGAAGTCTGTCTGTTGGCCGGATGGCTGTATCTGTATCTGCCCCTCGTTACATTGCGCCTCTACTGTTCCGTCCAGTGCGCCGGAAAGGAACGCCGAGCCTCGTTATGGTATTTTATGAGTACCATAAAGAGTGCGCGAGGGACAAGCCCTAAGACCGCACAGCAACCTACCAGTAAGGCAAGGTGCTAAAGCTTGATTCGATGGGTGTATATGATTTTTCTGGCTCCCATCGATTACGATGGGAGCTTTCCTTTGCGCTTTTTATGGAAAATCGCAAAGGAGTGCAATGTCATGTCTAAGTTAAAGAACATTAATAGGGAAATCAAGAGAACTGTGCTTAGCAAAAAGTGTCAGATTTCCAGAGAGGATCGCACCCTAACAGCACTCACGAAACTCAACGGCAGAGTTTATATTTACTGTGGAGACAGGAAAACGCTTCAACAATTCATTGAAGATGCAGAGAGTGAGTATTTCCACTACGGGGACGGTGTATCACTACTGGAGAGAAAGCCAGAATCCATCATGGCGTTAAATCGTGACATCACGGTCAATTTTATCGGCTTTGTAGGAACGATGGCGTTTCATCAGGTAGAGCACCTCGGTTCCGGGAAGGATGCCATCCCGCTCATCAAGGTCGATTACAGGAAATACATCGCAGGCTGTCAGGATTTTATCTATAAACCCTGATTGTGCACAGCAACGGGAGCATCATTGGCTTACGCCTTATGCCCTCTGATTTGCGCGTTGCGGTCTTTGCCGGTAGCGCCTTTCTCCAGATTCATGCCCTTCAGCAGAGCGTTCTTCCCGAACTTTTTCTGAATGGCGAGGACGGCCTTCTGACGCCTCTTTTCCTTCTCCAGCGCCTCTTGTTCAGCTTGACGTTGCTGCTCCAGGGAGGCATAGTCAGTGAATAGGTCAAGCTGCTCCGGCTCCGGTGGCCTGGCCATGTCCTCGCTGATGGCATGGTTGGCCACCACATACATCCTGCGCACCAACAAATTTGGGTCAACGATACGGTCAAACAGCTCCATTGCGGCACTGGTAATCAGCACAGTGGAGGCCGTTTGCCGCCCCAGGTTGATGGAGCCGTGGGCCTGCTTGGGAACCTTCCTGCCGTAGTGATCAGTGGTGACTTCGCCCTTGTACGATTTCTGCCGTTTTGGATCGGTCAGATTTTCGATGTCATAGCCGATGGTCAACACAATCTGGTCGGCCACCACCAGATTGGTGGTCAGCGGGTCGAGCCCACGTTCCACACACTCCACTGAGGCATAGAAGGGCATTGAAGAAGAACCCACACCAGAGCCGCCTGCACCTGAACCCGAAAAGGACAGCGGGTTAGATATGGAAACCCTCGCAAAGCTGGCAAGTTCGCCGGAACTGTCAGCACTCTTGAAAATCATTGCAAAGAACATTTGAATGCAGAGCCAGGGCTGATTGCTATGCAACAACGCCTTGGCTCAAATTCTGTTTATGGAGCATCAGTAAATTGGCACTGTTTTTTGGCTTCTCTTTGCCTGCCGGAACCTGTCAGATTCTTGCTTCTATCAGATACAACTGATAAAAGTGGATTTTTCGTCTTGAATCCCGACCATGTCTGCGCTATTATATTGTAAAAGGTACAGGAGGCGATGGACATGATTAAACGGGAAACCTATATGAGCCGCATCCGTCCGTTTATCGGAAGTGAGCTTGTTAAGGTGCTGACGGGCATCCGCCGCAGTGGAAAGTCCGTTATGCTTGATCTGATTCAAGAGGAGCTTGCCGAAAGCGGTGTGGACCGCAGACAATTTATTGCATTGAATTTTGAAAATATGAGCAACGCCCATTTGTGTACGGCAACGGCACTGCATGAGGAAATCCTCCGCCGGGCAGCTCAAATGTCGGGAAAGGTCTATCTGTTCTTTGACGAAATACAGGAAGTCCAGGACTGGGAGAAATGTATCAACTCTTTCCGGGTAGAGTTGGACTGCGATATTTATATCACCGGCTCCAACGCAAAGCTGCTCTCTGGCGAGCTTGCCACCTATCTCGCCGGACGGTATGTAGAGTTCGTGATCTATCCGTTTTCTTTTTCGGAGTTCATCGAGTTGTATCATAGTGTTTACCCGGATACGGATACACGCCAATGCTTCAACCAGTACCTGACCCTTGGCGGAATGCCTTATCTGAACAACCTCCGATATGAGGACAATGCCTGCCGCCAATACCTGCGCGATCTATTCAACTCCGTTGAGCTGAAGGACATTGTCAAGCGAAACAACATCCGTGATGTAGATATGCTGGAACGAATCATTTCATACATCACGGCGAATATCGGCACCACTTTTTCGTCCACAGCGATCTCCAAATATCTGAAAAGCGAAGGCCGCTCTGTATCAACGGAAACTGTTCTGAACTATACGAAGGCTTGTACAGATGCGTTTCTGTTCTACCAGGTGAAGCGTCAAGACCTGCAAGGAAAGAAGATACTGACTGTCAATGAGAAGTACTATGTGGCCGATCATGGCATTCGGGAAGCGGTATACGGCAGCAACCAGAGAGACATTAATCTGGTTCTTGAAAACATTGTCTATATGGAGCTGCTACGCAGGGGCTATAACGTAACCGTTGGAAAGGTCGGCGACAAAGAGATCGACTTCGTCTGCGAAAAGCGTGGAGAAAAGCTGTATGTACAGGTCGCCTATCTATTGGCGAGCGAGGAAACGGTCAAGCGGGAGTTTGGCGCATTTTCCGGCATCCGGGACAACTTCCCCAAATACGTTGTCACGCTGGATGAGTTTGATATGAGCCGGGATGGGATCAAGCACCGTAACATTCGCGATTTCCTGCTGGCAAAGGAATGGAACTGAGGAATAACATTTGATAATAGAGCCAGGGCCCTCCAACAAAAGAGGAGATCCCTGGCTTTGGTTTTGTCTACAAGGCAGTCGCTATTTTTCATCCAGCGCATTGCTTCTCCGTCCAATCCGAGATATAATATGGGATCCTGCTAAGAATCAGGGCTGATTTTGATTGATTTAGATTAATTTTCAGCGTTCCAGAATCGACTCGGAACTCGAAAAAAACCTTTGAAACATCAACGTTTTTTAACCAGGATTGAACCAGAATTGACGTCACTTTTTTTCACTCCTAAGCGGTAGGTCGGGTGTTCGAGTCACCTCGCGGACGCCAGCGCATTATCGCGGAAGATTTTACGAAGTCCTCCGCGTTTTTTTCTAAAAAAATCCAATTGAATTGACGAAATGCTAAAGAAATGGGCCTTTTTTCTAATGGCCAAAATCGATGAAAATGAGCAACTGTCATTTGAAAGACCCGCGGCTTTCCCTGAAAGCGAAGGGATTACTCTCACTATTCCTCAGCCTGCCGGATTCCTGGAAGTACAGTGTGGGTGGCACCATTGGTGCGTCAAGAGAAACGGAGTTTCCCTTGCGACGGCTGTGCCGTCTATCCTTTCCCGAATCCGCCGCCGGATTTTTGAAATAAGAACGGTTTTATATGTCAATCCGTCGGTTTTCATTGCCCCAGTCGCATAATTTATCTAATACGCTGACCAGGGAATGTCCTCTTTCTGTAAGAGAATATTCCACTTTGGGAGGAATCTGAGGATATTCATGGCGTTCGATCAAATCGTCTGCCTCTAGTTCCTTAAGATTCTGACTTAGTGTTTTATCGGCTACATTCTTCAGATACCTCCGCATTTGATTGAAACGTACCGGTTCATATTCCATCAGGCAGTAAAGGATAATCGGTTTATATTTTCCGGAGATCAGTGACAGGGTATAGCTGTAGCCAGTCTCCTCAAAATTTGCTGTTTCTATGTTTTTCAACTTACGCTTACCTCCATGTAAGTACCTAACAAAAATGTTGGTACTTGTTTTAAAACTGACGTTATGATAGCATATGTCCAACTGAAAGGCAACAAAAAAACAGGAGGTTCATAGCAATGAGAAAAGACATTAAAACGACAGAAGCTATTTTCCCAATGCCGGTGTTAATGGTTGCAACCTACAATGAAGATGGAAGCATTGATGTCATGAATGCCGCCTGGGGAACGATGCTGTCCCGGAATCAGGTAATCCTGAATCTGACGGAGACCCACAAGACAGTTAAAAATATCAAGGCGAGAAAAGCATTTACTGTCAGCATTGCAGATACGGCTTATATAACAGAGGCAGATTATTTCGGGGTTGTGTCTGGCAACAACACACCGGATAAATTCGCAAAAAGTGGCCTGACTGCAGAAAAATCAGGCAAAGTGGATGCGCCGGTTATCAATGAATTTCCCCTTTGTATGGAATGTGAATTTATCAGATATCTTGATGGTGAATATGGATGCGGAGTTATCGGCAGAGTTGTGAATACGACCGCTGATGAATCCGTTGTGGATGGTGACAATGTAGACATTTCAAAAGTTTCTGCCATTGCCTTTGACCCATATACACATGGTTATTACAAAGTTACTGAGCGGGTTGGAAATGCATTCAAAGATGGATTGAAGCTAAAATAACTGCGGAGGCAATGTATGAATTAAAATGTGTTCAGACATGATCGCTTAAAAAGAAGGAGATAATTATTATGAGAGCAGAATTAAAAGAGTATCAGGCTGTTGAAGAAGCTGCAATGAAATTTGTTAAAAGTGTTGCTGAAGGAAACAGCAAGTATGCAAAAGAACTGTTCATTGATGAAGCAGTCCTGTTTGGGTATCTTGACGGCGAATTAGAACATGGCTCCATTGAACAGTTTTATCACAATGTCGACACGGTGCCCGGCGGAGATAATTTTAAAGCTCGCGTAGATGTCCTGCTGTTGGAGGAAACACTGGCCGTTGTTCGTGTCCTTGAGCAGGGATGGGGGAACCGTATCGATTTTACTGATGTGTTGCTTCTGTTAAAGATGAAGGGTGAATGGAAGTGCGTAGCAAAGGCTTATAACCAGAATTCTGATACGATTCAAAAGAAATAACTTAATGATATCGTGTAAGTTGGAAATATACACATATCATTTATGATTAAAAGAGTCAATAGAACATTTTTACAGAGCATCAGCCATATCGACTGGTGCTTTTTTGCCTTACATTTCACATGGACAGGGACACGATCAACTGGATTCTGAAAAACGAATACAGGAGGTCGCCTATGGAAGAATTACCTGAAAGGATCACTGAAAACGGCATCGACTATGTTCTGGTCGGTGACTACTACTATCCACAGTTTGCCCTGCCGGAAGAAAACCGCCCCATTGGACGCTGGGGACGGATGCACAGAGCCTATTTGAAGGAACATCGTCCGGGAACGTACAACTCCCTTCTCCTTTCCTGTACCCTATGGACATATCTGGCTGATCTGAACGAACAAGCACAGGAGCGATACGAACGTATCATCGAGCAGATGAAAGAATCCGAGGGTGTCACCGAAGATTTAAAGCGCCGTGATTGGTGGAAGTGGGTGCAGTCAATGAACAGCATCCAGAACCGGGCGGAGGAGATCATCTGTGCAGAACTCATCTACACATAAGGAGGCTCTATGAGATACCGGATCGAATATGCAGACGGTCAGTGCTGCAAATTTGTCAATAGCAGACAGGATTTAATGAAGATGCTAAAGCTCATAAAGGGCAAAACTGTCACAGACATCAGGAAAGTGTATAAAAGTGGAGTTTCTGATTCTGTAATGGAAACCTATAAGCCCTACCCAAAATAACCCATCTGTATGAAAATGAAATAACGAACGGAAAGAAGCCGTCTCTTGTATTAATGACAGGAGGCGGCTTTTTTGCGTTTGACAGATTCAATTAAATCCCATCTTCCTCCAAAAGTCGGAGAAATTCTGCTGGGGAATAAACCGTCACAGGCGATTTCTCATAATCCTTTTGATTGCGGGTAACAATGCAATCCATGCCGGAACGGTAAGCCGTTTCTATCATGACCGCATCTTCAAAATCGGAGGTGTCAGATGAAATGGCATGGAAAATATCCTCCGCCGAGGTATCCAACAGCCCGATAATTGCAAGGAGCTGGTTCAGCTTTGTCCTGCTCTCCTTATCGCTGTGCGTTGCTCTGTGATTCAGGTAATAGATGTCTGTGGCGGATTTTGCCGTGATGCAGCCGGTGAACTGGTTCATTGCCGCCAGCCGCATGATTTGAACGGCATCCTTATCAAATGGCTCCCGCCGCTGGAGAAAATCTATCACAACACAGGTGTCAATCAATGCTTTCATATACGATCCAGCCGTTCTTCCCGGGCTTCCTCCAGCGTAACATCCGCCGGGATACTGCCATAAAGGGAGTCCACAATATCGAGCTTGTTCTGGTATGGCGAAGTCAATTTGGCAATCGTTTTGCCGTTGCGGGTGATAAACACATCTTCCGTAGCGGCCAGAAGCAGATACTTTCCGAGATTCGCTTTCAATTCCGTTGCAGTGATGGACATATGGCAAGCCTCCTTCCTTGATTTCTGATATTAGTATATCAAAATCGGACGATTTAGTCAATGACTTTGGACGATTTTAAGATTATTCCTTGTCCAATATTAGAATTGCTCTGAAAAGGAACTCTGAATCCAATCTAATGCCTCATGTTATGCTGGTGCATTATCCCCTCATACTCACAAATTTACCTGTCAAATTACGAATCCAGACCCCTGAAATTTGGCTCAAACACGGCGATATGCAGTGTTATTCCAGTCTCCCAATCAACAATATTCTGCAATACAGTCGCTGACGGCGGTCCCTCCCGGCAGTTCTCCATAAGGAGAGCCGCCGACTTTTTTGTGCGCCCGGCAGGCGCACGTTCTAACGGGTGAAAGTCCCGAATCCGCCCGGCAGTGGGAAGGATACAGCTGAACACCAATATGCTATGTTATCTGTTTTTTGTGCTCTTCAAAAATCCTTTGAAAACTCTCCCTATATTCTTTATTAACATACGGAAGTAACAAATGGTAGCATGCTGTAGTGATAGGTATGTCCGGAAGACCGTCATCAAAACGTGGCGAAGCATTGGCCACCCAAAACGATGACATAAATACAAACATATAAGTAAGGTTCAAAAAGCTTTGTGTATCATAATTGGCGTCTAAAACATCCATATCTTTTAATGTAATGAGAAGGATGTAATATTGTGAGAATAACTTTTTCCTGAAAGATTGTATATTTGCTCTTACAGGATCAGAATCTTTATAAAATTCGCAAATATTATTGTAGTAATATGGATGATTCTGTTCATTTTTTTGTGAGTCAAAAAACATATCGATTAGTTGATTCATCAATTCTATTGGATCTTGTGAAAAATTTTTGTCTAGAGGGAATTGATCTTGAACTTGTTTTTGTAAAGCAGCCAGGAGGTTTTCCTTTTTAGGAAAATAATACGTTAAATTCCCGATGGTTGTATCCGCACGTAACGCAATTTCACGTAAAGAAACTGATTCGTATCCTTTCTCAACGAACAACTCCAATGCTGCATTGCATATTTTTTCTCTCACAGTCTCACCTTCTTTATATAAACTAATTTTACATTATAACATTTCAAATCTGTTGTTTCCATTCGCAAAATATACTATTTTTATATTCGAGAATCAGCAAAAATGCCAATTGATTTTTGCGTTAGTACAATGTACTATATATACAGTACATTGTACTAACGAGCGTCACATTTATGGTAGTGTCAAGTGATCTATGAAAAAAATCGGGTCTGAAAAAAGGCTCGAATG
>JAJPZY010000070.1 GCA_021204085.1 Clostridiales bacterium
TGACGATATTTTTAGTCCAATCCGGATGATGCTAAGCTGTCATGAATAATTCGGGCTTAATTAGTTAAAACAGTATCATAAGTTTAGGAGGAGGTTCTTGAAATGAAAAGTTTAAACCGTTGGGTCTATGCCATTGTCGGCGTGATTGTCCTTCTGATGGCAGGCCTGATCTATTCCTGGTCCGTTATGTCCAAATCCATCGGTGCATCCCGCCCGGATTGGACAACCGCCCAGTTGTCCCTGACATTTACCATTGTTATGGCATTCTTTTGCCTGGGCAGTCTGATTGCAGGTATTTTGTCAAAGAAAGTAAAAGCCCGGATTTATATCCTTTTATCCGGTATCCTGCTGCTGGCAGGTTTCATGCTCGCTTCCATGACAAAGTCCTCTCCGGCAATGCTTTATCTCGGCTTCGGAGTTCTCTGCGGATTGGGTGCCGGTTTTGCGTATAACGCGATCATGGGAACGATCAGCGCATGGTTCCCGGACAAACAGGGACTCATCTCCGGTATCCTGCTGATGGGATTCGGACTGAGCAGCTTTATCGTAGGCAAATTATTCACCGCAGTAACGCCCTCTGACGGTTCAGACGGCTGGTGCAGTACCTTCCGCATCATGGGCATCATCATCTTCGTAGTTATGATCGTCTGCAGCTTCTTCATCGTGAGACCCGGCGACGATTTCACGCCGCCCACATCGGAGAAAAAGAAAGCCGTTCGCGAGCCGGCGACAGATGTCAACACCGGTCAGATGGTACGTATGCCATGCTTCTGGCTGATGTACGTCTGGGCCATCATGGTCAGCGCAGCAGGTCTTGCACTGATCGGACAGGCCAGCGGTATCGCTACTCAGGTCGGACCGAATGTGTCGGACGGCACGATCGCAACTGTCGTAGGTCTGATTTCTATTCTGAACGGTATCGGACGAGTCATCTACGGTGCGCTGTTTGACAGAAAAGGATACCGTCTCACGATGATCGTAGACATGGCATCATTCCTCATCGCAGCACTGATCCTGATCATGGCTCTGACAACCGGTAATTTCGGACTGATCATTATCGGATTCCTTGTCGGCGGTTTTGCTTACGGCGGAGTTACCCCGATGCAGTCTGCTGTTGTCAGCGATTTCTTCGGCAGAACATACTACTCTGTGAACTTCTCCGTAATCGTGACCAACCTGCTGATTGGTTCCTTCGCTTCTACGATTGCCGGAAAGCTCTACGATATGAGCCAGTCCTATATGAGCACGATCTTCATGATGATCGGCGTTACGGTAGTTGCTTTTATCGCATTTATCTTCATTCGCAGACCGGAACCGGCGAAAAAGTAATCGAACCACCGACAGATTTGCACTTTACGGGAATGAAAATTTCTTCTAAAAAACAGCTTTGAGAAAATACTCAAAGCTGTTTTTTTCGTAAAACTCCGTTATGATATTTACGGGAATCCCGCGCCTGCCGCTCCGACAACTCTGTCAGAAATTTTTATGATCAACAGCCGGGAGCGTAAGAAAAATCCCCTCCCCGTTTTTTACCTGCCATCTGTAAAAATCGCCTTTCGGCGTCCCGTATTCCTCCATGATTGACATGATCGTTCCGCCGTGAACCGCAAAAGCAATCCTTTCTGCTCCTTTCTCTCCGGCATCTGCCAGACAGTCTTCAAAAGCTTCCCGGCAGCGTCTCCGAAAAGCATCCGGCTCTTCACCTCCCGGGAATGCGAACTGCCCTCCGGCATTAATCCACTCCTGATAAATCGGTTCGTCTTTCAGTTCCTCATAATTCTTATTCTCAAAATCGCCGAAATCCATCTCCCGCAGATTCTCACTGATAACAAGCCTCCCGAAAGATTTTTCATCAGATTCCCGCAAGTTCGGCTTGGCAAGCTCCGTTTTCTCTTCTGCCGCCCCATCAAAAAACAAAATCTCCGCGGTCTGACGGCATCTCAGCAGAGGGCTGCTGTAAACGATCTCCGGATAAAAGCTCCGATACTTCGACCGCCGCAGGATTTCACAGAACTCCGGAAGCAGCGGCTCGTCCGTCCGCCCGATATAACGCCCTTCCCGATTGTCGGCTGTCATGCCATGGCGCACTAACAAAATCTCCATTCTCTTTTTCCTCTATCCTCAGGGATTCAGATATTCCTTTAGCTCAGGCATCCGCTCCCACGCGACATCCAATCCTTCCCGATACAGCTTACCCAGCAATTCCCATTTGCCCTCTGTACGGGAGATTCCATAAGTATCACGCGGTGTGATCACAAAAACATTTCCCTTTTTCTCTTCCTCCAGGAGCTCCGCTGTCAATCGGTTGTAGGAATCCGCACGCCGTTTCATGCACTCTACCACCTTCGGATACTTCCGATATGCAAAATTGACAATTCCGGTTCCCTTCTCCGTCCCCTTGACATAATCCCGCTCACGAGTCAGAATCACAATGATTCGGTCATACCCTTCCCGCATCGCCTGTTTATAGGGAACCGGGTCGGACAGACCGCCGTCCAGATACAGGTTTCCGCCTATACGTACCGGCTGAAACAATACCGGCAGAGAACAGCTGGCAATGACCGTCTCCCAGTAAATCTCATACGGCGGGATTTCCAGATACTCCGGCTTTCCGGTCTCGATATTCGTCACCACCGCAACAACCTTTCCGGGGTACTCGGCCAACGCTTTGTAATCATAGGGAACCAGCGCATTCGGTACATCCCCGAACGCAAATTTCAGATTATAATAACAACGCTTTCTCGGATTCAGAAAATGCTGCATCTCCATATACCGGGGGTCACCCATATATTTTCTGGTAAACTCCTCATTTCTGCCCCGCTGCCCGGAAATATAAGACACCCCATAGGCAACTCCTGCAGATACACCGGCAAAATAATCCGGATAAATATTTTCATCCATAAACACGTCGGTGACACCGCAGGAAAAAATCGTTCTGCTGGCGCCGCCCTCTTTCAGCTTCAGCATATATTTCTCAATAAAGGACAAAACAGGTGTTAAATCATACTTCGGATTCTTAAAGAATCCAAGCAGCCCCTCCAGAGAACAGTTGCCGGCGCCGCGCCCCATACCGAGGACTGTTCCGTCAACCATGCTGGCGCCTACGGACATGGCCTCTATCGTATTCGCAAACGCGCACTGCTGATTGTTGTGCGCATGAATACCCACCAGCTTACCGCTGCCGTTCAGGCCTTCGGTATAGAAATTGACAAGATCGCGAATCTGAATCGGATACAGCGCACCATAGCTATCCACCACATAAACGCCTTTTACCGGGGTCTTTGCAAGTGTTTCCAACGCATAATTCAAGTCACTCTCCCGGCATTTCGAAACCGCCATAATATTGCAGGTAGTCTCATATCCCTTCTCCGCCGCATCCTCAATCATGGCGACCGCCTCCGGAATCGTATTGATATAGGTGGCGACCCGAACCAGATCTACCGGGCTTTCCGACTTTTTGCGAATATCATTCTTATAATCGCAGCGTCCCACATCCGCCATCACAGAAATCTTCATATTTGTATCGTTGTCACCAACAATCGCGCGGATATCTTCATCAGAAGAGAATTTCCATTTTCCGAATTTATTCACGTCGAACTGCTTCTTGTCCGCCCGGTATCCAAACTCCATATAATCAACGCCTGCCGCAAGATTCGTCTCATACAGTGCCCGGACAAAGGCATCATCAAAATAAAAATCATTGACCAATCCTCCGTCACGAATCGTAGCATCCAACACCTGCACATCCTCGCGGACCGACATCATACTTCCCTTAATCTGTATCATAACTGAAATCTCCTTTTCTTCTGTTCCGTTTTTATCAAATCTTTCGACACATCGGTTTGCAGACAACCGGTCAAATCCGTCTGTCAACCTGCAAACAGCAATATTATACTTCAGTTTGACCTGTGAGTGAATCTAAAATATCAAAATAATTCTCAAAAGTCTTTCTGCAGCACTGAGGATTCAGAATCTCAATTCCCTCTGCACACAGCCCCATCAGTGAAAAAGCCATCGCCACCCGATGGTCATCAAAAGTCTCAATCCGGCAGGCCTTCGGCTGTCCCGGATAAATGAGCACACCATCCTCCTGCTCTTCACAGGTAATCCCTGCCAGCCGCAGATTCGATACAATCGCAAAAATCCGGTCAGACTCCTGCTTTCGGATATGCGCAATATGCGTAATCGCCACCGGAGCGGACGCATACGGCGCAATGGCCGCCAGAGTCAGCGCCTGATCCGAAAAATCATTCATATCCACCGCGATTCCCTGCAGAGCTCCCGGCGCAGGACCTGCCACTGCAAGGCCATCCTCCTCCTCGCAGATCCTGCAGCCCATCTGCTCAAGTACACCCAAAAACTTCAGATCTCCCTGCAAACCATCCGAATACACATGCTTTACTTTCACATACCCTCCGGTTATTGCTGCCGCGGCATAAAAATAACAGGCAGCCGACACATCCGGCTCAATCTGATAGCACGCTTTATGGTAAACCGTACCTCTCGGAATATCATACCCTCCGTCGCGAAATGCAACCGTCACGCCGAAATCCGCCATCATTCGTCTGGTAATGCGAATATAAGAACCATCTTTTTTCTCACTGGTAATCTGAATGCGGAGTCCGCCTGCAAACATCGGTGCGATAAGAAGGAATGCACTCAAAAACTGTGTACTCTCACTGATATTCAGCCGCAGGCATCTGCCGATTTTCTCATACGCATTCCCGGCGGAGGCACCCGTGATCCGCACCGGCAGATGCCAGATCTCCCCCATCCATTCAATATGTGCCCCGAGAGAAAAAAGTGCCTCAAACAAAGGACGCATCGGCCGTCTCTGCATCTGTTCGGATGCCAGTATGCGATAGGTTCCGGCAGAAACTCCCAGCATAGCAGTCAGAAACCGGGCCGCAGTCCCGGCACTTCCCACATAAATCTCTCCCGATTGTTTCGGAATCCGTCCGCTGCAGCCCTCAACAATCACCTGCCGCTCCGTCTCCCGGATATCCAGAGAAAAGCCCAGGTCTTTCAACGCCTGAAGAAAACATCTGGAATCATCACTGAAAAGAACGCCGTTTAAAGTCACAGGGCCATCTGCCAGCGCCGCCATCAGAAGCGCGCGATTCGTGATACTCTTTGACCCCGGAACCTCCACCGTCCACCGGGGAGGCTGCTGCAATGTTTTTACTCTATATATCTCATTCATAACTTTACTCATTTTCCCATACATTTGCTAATACATTGATACGCACTGTCCGTTCTCACCGGGATTCATCCTCACAGAATGTTTTTATTTCCCATCCTCCATCTGTCCGGAATCGCCTCCTGTATCCGCAGACTCAGAATCGCCCGTTCCGGAACTTTCTGTGCCGGAATCTTCACCTGTACCCGAGCCATCCGTTCCGGAACTTTCTGTGCCGGAATCTTCACCTGTACCCGAGCCATCCGTTCCGGAATCCTCACCCGAAGTTCCTGTACCGGATCCGTCAGCGCCATCCGTTCCGGAACTTTCTGTGTCGGAATTATCTGTACTTCCCGTCGGAGTCTGTATATCTGTGCCCTCAATTGTGGAGGTGGTGCCGTCGCCGGTATCCCCCTGAATGCTGTCTGTTTCCTCCGTTTCCTCCTCTTCTTCGACCTCTTCCTCCTCAACCGCTTCTTCGGCTTCCTCCGCCGTTTCTTCTGTCGTTGTATAAGAAGAAGTTTTCTCCAGCTCAAAAGCTTTCGCGGGAAGTCCGTCGATCATGTACAGCATCGCCGCCTTCCAGATACTGAGCGGATACGTTCCGCCCTCCAGTCCGGACACGGTCTTCGGCGTATCACAGCCAACCCAGACAGCGATCGTATAGTACGGTGTATATCCGCAGAACCACGCAGCTTTGTTGTCATTCGTGGTTCCGGTCTTTCCAGCCGCCTCAGTATTCGTGTAGGAATACCAGTTTGAGCTGCTGGCAGTCCCGTTCGTGAGAACTCCCTTCAGAATATCCGTCATCTCATCCGCTGCTGCACTGGTGTACACGGTCTTCGTCTCATAATCCTCATAAATATCTTCGCCGTCCGCATCATAGATTGCTACCAGGCAGTCTGTCTGCGTATACTCGCCATGGTTTTCCAGCGTGGAATAAGCATTTGCCATCTCCACGGTAGTCACACCGTACGTCAGACCGCCCAGCGACGCGCTCATATTATAGTCATCCGGCACCAGCTTTGAAAAATTCATCTCTGATACATAGGATAATCCCACACTCGGCGTAATCTGGCTGAACAGCCAATACGCGCAGCCGTTCAGGCTTCGCTCCACCGCAGAACGAAGAGATACGTGCGAACCTGTCATTGCAGCAATTTCCGAGACCGTCTTCGTCTTCGCCGTATCAACATCAATATTGTACAGCATCGAACTTGCCGTATACCCCGACTCCAGTGCCGGCGTATAGACAGCCAGCGGCTTAATCGAGCTGCCGGGCTGTGCGTATCCCTGGTACGCACGGTTCAGCGAATAAATATTATCGGTGTCTTCCTGCGACCTGCCGCCGATAATCGCAACCACCTTCCCGGTACTGTTATTCAGCACGGTCATCGCACCCTGCAGCTCATAAATTCCGTCATCGGTAAGCGTCTCGCTGAAAGCCAGCTCCTCATCCAATATTTCCTGCAGTGCGCTCTGCGCTTCAAGGTCAATGGTCGTATATACCTGATAGCCGCCGGTGTATAGCTTATGCTTTGCCTGCGCATAATACTCATCATATTCTGCGGTATAATCCTCATAATCCTCCGTGCTCTCAAAAGAATACCGGAAGTCAAAGCCATCCTCCTTCATCAGATACCGGACCGCACAGTTAATCGCGTAGGTGGTCTCATAATTATAAAAAGTATCATCATCCTCAAGCTCTGCCACCGTGATGGTCTGCGCTTTTGCCTCCTCACAGGCTGAGGAGGTAATATACCCGCATTCCTCCATATCATCCAGGATCTTATCCCTGCGGGTCACCGCGTTCTCCGGCTCTTTTAAAGGATTGTAATACTCCGGCCGGTTCGGAATCGCGCAAATATACGCAGTTTCGGACAATGTCAGCTCATCCACTGACTTCCCGAAATACGTGCTCGCCGCATCCTCCACACCATAGATACCATTGGCGAAGCAGCAGGTATTACAGTAAAAGGTCATGATCTCCTCTTTGGAGTATTTCTTCGTCAGTTCCCAGGCAATAAAAATCTCTCTGATCTTGCGGATCATCGTCTTCTCATTGCTTAAGAATACGCCCCTGGCCAGCTGCTGTGTAATGGTACTCGCGCCCTCCGCCACTTCTCCGCCGGTTTTCACATAGTTCAGACAAACACGAACAATACCCTTGACAGAAACACCGGAATTTGTCCAGAACGTGCGGTCCTCCACTGCCACAAATGCGTTCACCACATCCGCCGGTATCTCATCATACTCTAAAAATGTAGCATCTGTGTCCTCGGCCAGTTCCGCGATCAGCGTTTCATCATCACTGTAGACATATGTCGTTTCTGCGTATTTGAAATCGTCCTCCGTGCTGTCCGCAACGACCTCTTTCGCATCTTGGGCGATACTCAGCAGAGTCTCTCCGGTCTTCTGATAGAGAAGGGCATTGCCTCCTAGAAAAAGGAGCACCAGAGCAAGAACGATCACTCCAAGCACAATCCGGAGCCGGCGGAAAAAGTCCTTTCTTCTGGCAATACGCAGTTTCTTTTTGTACTTTGCCGGGCTGACCGGGTGCTTCTTCTGCTGGATTTTCAGACGTTTGACATGGGATTTAATCTTTTTCTTCTTCTTTGCCATAAGATTCCTCCTGATTTAGGTCACTTAAAAACAAAACCGTCAAAATTCATATAGCACATATCATACCATAGAATAATGACGATTTCTCAAAGAATTACCATTTTTTTATTAATTTTTTGTAACCACTGTCATCCTGCCGCCTGATGATCCGCAGACGACACCTTTTCATAAATAAAAGCTTCAACCTCTTCTCTCGGCACATCCAGCGCAATAGAAAGCTCCCCGTAAAGTTCATGCTCCGCTGCTTTCATATACCGTTCATCGAGCGCGGTAATCTTCTTCCCTGCCGCCAGCCGATCCATCTTGCGAAAATACAGCGCTTTGATAATACTGACCCACGATCGAACGCTGCAGGACTTCATGGCTTCCTTATAACTGATCTCCCTGCGCTTTTCATCCGGTACGGCCAGTTCCTCAATCAGCGGAATCTCATCAATCAGCTGCCTCGCCTCTTCTTTTGACATCACACGCCGGATGACTGCCTTATCACTGTCTATGGGAAGATATACCGTTCCCCTGCCGTTCTGAATCGGACGCATAATATAATAGAGGCGGTCTCTGTCTACACTGGGAATATCAATCTGTGAGATATCCTCAATCTGACATACGCCCTTGCTGCCGTATACGACATATTCTCCTTTCTCAAACATGCTATCACCTCTTCATCTCAATGGGCAGCATTTAACGCCCCAAAACACCAGATATATATGTATATGATAGCATATTTTTCGCAAAATGTCAGCAAAAAAATTAAATTGTCTGTCTATTGCACTGTTTCACAGAGCGGATCGGGATGTTCGCAAACAGTGTCGGACACGTTCCGTCTTCTGTTTTCGTCTGTAAAATCTGAAGATCAAACCCTTCCGTATCAATTTCAACATATTTGGAAATCACCCTGACCATATCCGTCTCAATCATTTCCATGATATCCGGCGAACAATTTGCCCTGTCCGCAACAAGAAGGAGTTTGAGCCGGTCTCTGGCAAAATCACCGGAAGATTTTTTTCGAAAAAAACGCATCATTCCCTCTGCTCCTCCCTCCTATTTTTTACGGCGCCGCTTCCGGAACTTTCCGAACAATCCCTTTTTTTCCTCCAGATCCAGAAATTCCACCTCTTCTCCGGCAACACGCCTGCTGATGTTCACATACGCCTGGCCTGCCAGACAATCCGCGCCCACCAACGGCTCCCCGCGATTTGTAGAAACAACGATGTTCTCATCATCGGGGACCGCTCCGATCAATGGTATGCCGAGGATCTCGCAGACATCCTCCACAGACATCATATCGCCGCGCCGGACCAGCTCCATTCGCAGACGATTGACGATCAGTTCCGTCTGGCGAATCCCGTTTGCCTCCAGCAGACCGATAATACGGTCCGCATCCCGAATCGCCGAAACCTCCGGAGTCGTCACTACAAGCGCGCGATCCACTCCGGCAATGGCATTTTGAAATCCCTGCTCAATTCCGGCCGGACAGTCCAACAGTATGTAATCAAACTCTTCCCGCAGTTCATCCGTCAGTTTTTTCATCTGCTCCGGTGTAACCGCAGATTTATCCCGCGTCTGCGCGGACGGAAGCAGATACAGTTCCGGATATTTTCTGTCCCTGATCAGCGCCTGCCGAATCCGGCAATTTCCTTCCACCACATCTACAAGATTATAGACAATACGATTCTCCAGACCCATGACCACATCCAGATTGCGAAGGCCGATATCCGTATCGATCATTACCGTCTTTTTCTGCAGCTGCGCAAGGCCTGTCCCAAGATTCGCCGTGGTCGTCGTCTTCCCGACACCGCCCTTGCCGGAGGTAATTACAATTACTTCACCCATTTCCACTGTCCTCCATACCATTTACTATGAAAGCCCAAGAAGCGGAGCCATTGGCGAACGCTGATTGGCAGCTTTCATGTATACATGCGACGCTTAGCAAGACGGAGCCATTGGCGAACGTCGAGCTTAGCATAGTCGTTTATTATAAACATGTCATCCACAGACAGGCTCGTCCTGTGCCTGTGCGATAAAAAACCGCGTATCCGATGACTTTCATCCATACCGTTTCACGATACTCGTCTATGATAAAATCCCCTTGGTAATCGGCTCTATGTAAATATCTCCGCCTTTTACCACCGCAATCTGCGGCTGCGCGGCCACCGGAGCTTTCTCCCTGTGCCGTATTTTTTTCATTTTCCCCTTTTTCTCCGGGATTTTCGCATGTACATCACCAATCTGAAGCTGCGAGGGGTTCATATCCAAAGCAGCGACAAAACAGCCTGCATTCCCTGCAGCGCCTGCATAAGCATTTCCCTGCAATGCCCCCAGCACAATGATGTTGCCCTGCGAAATAATCCGGGCGCCGGCAGCAACATCTCCCACAATGACAATGCTGGACACACTCTCCAGCACCTGACCGGAACGAAGGCTCCCCCGGTAAAACTCGCCTTCCTTGCCGGCAATGGATTCATAATATGTATCAATCTGCTGCTTAAACCGGTCAGCATGAGACTGCTCGTTATCCACAATGCAGATAATCGTGATATCCGTATGGGATGTGATGGCATCCACCAGCCGATAATTTTCCTCCGCTGAAAGTTCCCTTCCCTCAAAAGACACCGCCAGCTTCGCATCCTTAAAAAACTTCGCCGAATCCTCGAATTTCTGAGCAACGGCCGGAAGAAGCTCCTCAAAGGGCATGTCCGGATCTAAAAAAAGCTGAATTCCATATTTATTACTCTTGATGATTACTGCCTGTGACATATTTTCCTCCTGCATGTGCGTCATATGGTTCTACTGCTTTCCATTATAGCCATTCCGGATAAATATGCAAAGTTTTTCTCCCTCTTGCGTTTTCTTAAATATTAATTATAATAATGTGTTGGAATGATGAAAAAACAGGAAAGCCGTCGATAAACGCACAACAATTTCTTTTTAATGGAATAAGAAGCATTATCGGACGAGCTGCTCCGTGCAGCATCACAATATACCGAAAAATGCGGAAAGAAGGCAAAAAATATATGGAAACGGCAAAAGCAGCAAATAAGGAAACGTTTTTCATAAAGGACAAATCTTTTTATCATACTCTGTTCCGCATGCTGGTCATCGTCGCCCTGCAGAATATCGTCGCATACAGCGTTAATATGGCGGATAATATCATGCTTGGCAGCTACAGTCAGGAGGCATTGTCCGGCGCCGCGACGGTCAACCAGATTTTCTTTATGGTGCAGCAGTTCGCGCTCTCCATCGGCAACGCGCTTGTCGCCCTCGCCGCCCAGTACTGGGGGCAGAACCGCATCTCCCCCATCCGCACACTGACCGGCATTTCCTTAAAGCTCGGCCTGTGCGTCAGCGCCGCAATCCTTATCATCTGCGGCTTTTTCCCGGAGCTGGTACTGCGCATCTTTACCAACTCACCGGAAATTATCGCGGAGGGTAAGTCCTACCTGCTGCTGGTTATGTGGTCGTTTGCGCTTTTCATCATCACCAACGTGCTGATGGCCGCACTCCGCGCGGTAGAAACCGTCAATATCTCCTTTTATATCTCTGTAGTATCACTGATTGTGAATGTGGCTATTAACTATACCCTGATTTTCGGAAAATTCGGATTCCCTGAGATGGGCATCCGCGGCGCTGCTGTCGGCACACTGATCGCCCGCGCGCTGGAATTGATCATCGTCATCGTATATATCGCAAAAGTTGACAAAAAGCTGAATCTTTTCCAAAAAGACCTGTGGACCTATAACCGCGAACTGAAACAGGATTACACCAAAGTATACCTTCCCATCATGTGCGCGCAGGTGCTCTGGGGCGTATCGGTACCGATGCAGACGGCCATCCTCGGCCATCTCTCCGCCGATGCCATCGCCGCAAACTCTGTCGCTACGACATTTTATCAGTACCTGAAGGTCATCGTTATCGCCGTGTCCTCCACCTCCGCCGTCATGATCGGCAACTCCATCGGCCGCGGAGATATGAAACATATCCGCGCGGCGGGACGCACCCTCTCTGTGATTGCTTTTGCAATCGGCGTCGCTCTCGGTCTGGCACTCATTGCGCTGCGCCGGCCGCTGCTGAGCCTGTACAATTTAAACGATACCGCGACAACCATGGCGCTCAACCTGATCGTTGTCATGGGATTTATCATGATGGGCATGTCCTATCAGATGCCCGTCAGCTTCGGCATCATCCAGGGCGGCGGCGACACCACCTTCACCATGAAGATGAACATGATCAGCACCTGGTGCATCGTGATGCCCCTCTCATTCATGGCCGCTTTCTGGTGGAAATGGCCGGTAGTACTGGTCGTCATCGTCATCCAGTCCGATCAGATCTTTAAGTGCCTGCCGACATTTATACACTTCAGGAAATATCAATGGATGAAAAAACTGACGCGGGAGGAGGAAGCGGGATAAATTTTTGTAACTATTCAGAACCAGGCTCGAAAATGCTGTGCATTTCCTCGCTGTCGAATTCTCGCCAGATAAATTTATAGAAGAAACAGTTTACGAATGCAAGCATTCGACACAGTTTCTTCTACAAATTTGCCTGGTTCTAAATAATTACAAATTTTTGCTTTGACATTCGCGTAATTTATGGTATAGTAAGATGCACGGGGCATTAGCGCAGCTGGGAGCGCGCCACACTGGCAGTGTGGAGGCCACGGGTTCGAGTCCCGTATGCTCCATATTTTAAAAGACCCGAAGGAATATCCTCCGGGTCTTTTTATCATGGCAAAAACGAAACATCGATTCTTGAAAAAACACAAAGTACATATCCCTATGCGCATTTCTCCTCTCTCAATCGCCAATATCCCCTCATTCTTTGAACATATTCTTTCCAGACCGCTCCATTTTCAACCAGAACCTCCGGTATCTCCACATACCATCCCTCAATAACCAACATCTCTTCCATAGATGTGCGGAACAGACAACTAAGAGCAAAAAAATTATTCAATGTTGGCAGGGACTTTCCATTGAACCAATCATAAATCGCCTGATTCGACGCAAGACCGAGTGCTTTTTGAATCTCCTTAACGGCAATCCCCTTTCTGACACTCAAAACTCGAAGCAGCCTTCCGGTCTCCTTTATATCAATCTGAGGATACTGAAAATCTTTACTGATCATAATTCTCCCCCACTAGCAAATGCACGTAGTCTATATAATGCCTGCCTACGCTTTCAAGAGATAATCATTATTCAACACTTTCATAGACAACGGCCCCGACAAAATATATGAACAGTTACCAATCACTTCAACAATAACTTCGCAGAATAACATTTCATACACAAAGCGCTCCGAACAATTCTATGTTGATTGTAACAAAGGAATCTTTCTTTGTCATCCAAGTTGTAACTGGATGTGTTTTAACTGGATGAATATCCTGATGCTTTTCAAATTCTGATTTTCGGATACACTACAGGCGGATACGAAAATAACTTTTACAGGAGCAATTTAAAAGGAGAGAAGCATCAAAGATCATTCATTTGAATCTTTGATGCCCCTTCGTCTGTATCCACTTATTTGCTGCGGCAATTTGCTTTATGGTTTGCCAGCGTTTTCCCGGCCTTACCAACTTTTCCGCCATGATGTACCGCCATAATATTGCTCCTTTCGCAAAACTTCTCTTGCCGAAGAAGAAATACTTTGTTATCATAATGATGCGAACACTATGTCATTGTATTTCTTTGACAAGGGATTACCGGGGCGATATGCTCCGGTTTTCTATGGTGAAGCAATTCTACTATCACATACTTAAACTATAGCCTGGCGCATGTGTCGAATATATTCAATCAGCCCATCTTCTGAATCAATCTTATATCTTTCATTTACTTCCTTATAATACTCCTGAATACTGGTTTTTGAAATAATTTCGTGTGATGGGATCGTATCTGAATATCCTTTCCTGGCCTCTTTCCATGGCTTTTCATTATGAGTTATCCTTTCAAGCACTTTTCCCCCATACAATCCAAATGTTCTTACCACAAGGTCTACCACCTTTTTTTCATCATCCGTCAACGATTCTGCGTTCCCATCAAACATGGCAAATCTGGCATCCTCAATTGGATTATATTTAAAATCCCTGAACAAGTCATAAACGTCCGCAAAAACCGGACCATGAACCCACGCTTCACAATCCTCTGTAAATATTGCTCTGTCATATAATGCCAAATGTAATCCCTGAACAAAATACAGAAGTTTTTGAAGCATCAACGGCGTAACTTCTTCAAGACTTTCAAATATATAGGAAATCACTCTTAACATTTTTTGAGACACACAGAAAAGACCTTCCAGCTGTAATACTGCCTCCATTGCTTTTTTGTATGCAGCATCTGCAATCTTATCCTTATTCTGAATCAGGCATCTTTTCATATATGCAGGTGAAGACAAAGCCTTCCTCATTACATCCGAATATTCCTTCGAAGGAATCTGTCCTGAAAGATATCTGGAAATTGTAACTTCTCCAAATCCCAGCGCAAGCGAAAGAGGAGCTTTTCCGATCTTATAAACCTTCATCAGCTTCTTAATGTCATCTTCCGTCACAATACTCTCTGCAGCCCGGTACTGTTCATCCATTTCCTGGATATTTTTATCAATAAGCCCTGGCAGACTCATTTCCTCTCCGCACTCAGAGCAAACTGCAACAGTAATACTGAAAAGGTAAGTCTTTCCTTTTATAATTTTGGTAATATCCTTTTTTCTCAGGAAATATTCCGTATTTTTTCTGCATTCAATGCAGAAATCTGTTTTTTTTCTTTCCTCCATTTTGATATCCTCCATTTTTTATAATAGCGCTATTTAAAATAATAGCTGAGCGGAAACCTCTGCTCATGAAATGAAATCACCACAACATAGCGGTTTTCCAGCTTGTTAAACTTTATATAAAGAGAAACTGTCTTTTCTTCATCGCCTGTTCTCTCCAAAAGTTTCACATCCTTGCCAAACACATACAGCAGTTCATGCTCAAAGCCTTTATGCTCATTATGTAATACTTCAGAAAAATCCATCGCCGTCAGATTAAGCAGAATGTCTTTTGCTCCGTTCTCATCTATTACATAATCCAGAAACAAATCTATGTTAGCCTGTCGATTTTTATTTCTATCAATTCTATAGCGATTATTTTTAACCGCTTCCTTTACCTCTGACAGGTATTTTTCAATTTCTTCAATCGTAATACTCAATATATTGTCCTCCACATAGGATGATTGATTTTTCGTTTTTTTCTATCATTAGTATATCTTGGTGATCGGTTTTTGTCAATACCCTATCATTGTTCTTTTCAGCGCATTCAATTCTTACAAACGAAAAAAGAACACCCCACGCCTAAGGTGCCCTTGTATCGTAAACGTCAAACCATCCGCCCCAGCCAAAAAGCAAACCGCTTTTCAGCGGTGTACTTTATGGCATTTATCCGGAAGGCTGCCTGACCACGGAAGCAGATCATCCACATCAGATGATGAGATGTTGCCATCGACATCCATCCGAAGCGGCAGCTGCTCCAGCAGATACTTCAGATAATAATACGGGTTCAGGTCGTTCAGTTTCGCGGTCTCAGTTATGCTGTAGACAACAGCACTGGCTTCCGCACCTTTTATGGAATAAACGAATACCCAGTTCTTCCTGCCGATAGTAAAGGGTCTGATACTACGTTCCGCGGCTTATCTTCATATCAGGATAAGCCGCGTTATCCTCAGGATATTTTTATCCTCATCTTTTTCTGAAATCGGCTTAATCCGTGATGTATTTTTAAAAATCCTGTGGATAAAAATAAAACTGCCTACGATAATGAAGCTATCAAAACTAACAAGGAGGCAGCTTCATTATGATTCAGTATGACAAAAATATTAAAGCGGTCATGGATTTTCTGGAGTCAGAAAACTATAGCGCATCAGTCGTAAGCCAGCACCGTATCTGTTACCGGGAATTCCGCCGCTATCTATCAGAAAACAGCCTGACTTACAGCAAAGATATCGGTGACGGGTGGATTAACTCCCATAAAATCCTATGGAATTACAGGACAACAACAGGTTATTCCCACTGCCTTGACCAGTTGGCAGACGTTTATTGCAGCGGAAAGGTTTCCCCTGATCACATCGGGTCACATAAAGCACCATACTCTATGCTGGAAGGAAGATTAAAAAAGGAACTGGATGAGTACCTGCTTTTTTCATTATCTTCGGGTGACACTGATTTAGTTTCAACACAGCGGAGGATATGCTGCGCACGGTTTATGCTTTATCTCCAGGATAAAGGAATCAACAGCCTGACAGATGTTGATTATCCGGCAGTTTTATCGTTTCATAACGATGATTATCATTCATCCCGGAAATCGAAAGATGTATACGAGGATGAGATCCGTGCATTGCTTCGTTATTATGCTGGTCGCGGAAAATGTTCCATCGGCCTGTCACTGGTTCTCAATAAACTGCTTATCCATCAGGTTATAACCAATGGCGATTTTCTTATGGATAAGGATGAACTTTCCTTGGGAGCAGATGCACTGGAGTGGGAGCAAATCCTGGTCTTCCTGGATATGTTAAAAACAACCGGATATGCAGGCACCGTACTAAAATGCTCCAAACACCTACTTACCCTTATGTATATTTTTTTCGATATGCACCGCCTGCAGTTTTGCACGGTTGCAGCCTGGTTATGGTTTGACAGGGTAAAATCTCTGCTTCAGACTAACTGGAAACAGGCCCGTCGTTCCCTGAGTCAGTTTTTGATATTCCGGGAAACAGGAACCATTATCACGGCAACGACCGGAGACCCCAATGCTAAAACAGGCATTGACCTCCTGCCCGAATGGTGCAGGATCCAGTTGGAAGCCTTCCTTAACCTGCTGTCCCGGGAAGGCCGTGCAGATTCGACAATAAATATGTACCGGTCCAGCATTGTCCGGTTTTGCCGCTATCTGGACAGCATCGGGATTGACTCTTTCGATAAGGTTACTGCTGATACCCTGTCCTCTTTTAATCTGCAGGACAGGCATACAACAGCGGAAGGAAAATGTGCTTATAACTGCCGGATACGCAGCTTCCTGATCTACCTTGCGGAAGAAAAGGTTATCAATAACTGGTATCTTTATAAAGCGCTGCCTTCACTCAGTGCTCCAAAGACCCGCATCGTTGAGACTCTGGATGACAATGAGGTGCAGATGATATGGGATCGCCAGGATAATGATGCTTCTCCCATATATATACGGGATTACGCCATTGTATGCCTTGGGCTTGGCATGGGGATGCGTTCCTCAGATATAGTTAATCTCCGCTTCGGAGATATCGACTGGAATAAACAGTCTATTCACTTTATCCAGCAGAAAACCGGGAAAGCTGTGGTGCTTCCTTTTCCAAACCACGTCGGGAATGCGATTTACCGCTATCTTAAGAAAGCACGCCCGCAAAGCACAAGCGCTTATATATTTATCAGCCATCGGATGCCTTATGGCAAACTGGATCGTAACGTTTGCCGCAAAGCCCTGCAAAGGGTTCTTCCGGAAAGGGGAGAGTCCGGCGGAGGCTTCCATGTGACCAGGCGGACATTTGCAACAAATCTGCTCAGAAATAATACAAAAGTATCCCTGATTTCTGATTCACTGGGACACAGGACAGATACAACCGTCCTTAAATATCTTTCCCTTGATGAGGAACGCATGCGGTTATGCCCTTTATCCCTGCGTGATACCGGGATTACCATGGAAGGGGGTGTTTTCAATGCATAGGGAGTATGATTATTCCAGCGTGTTCTCCGGGCAGATCAAGCGGTATATCGGCCAGCGCAGGGAATCAGGTTTCCTGTTTGATAACCAGGCTTACTGGTTATCCCGGTTTGACCGGTTCTGCATAGAATCCGATATAAGAGATCCGCTTATCACAAAGGGGCTTTTTGAGAGATGGTCGGAAAAATCTCCTGACGAGGGAAAAACTACGCAATATAACCGGATGACGGCATTACGGGGTTTCTGTATTTACATGAACACTAACGGTGTTCCGTACTATGTGCCGCATGTGCTTCCGAGGCCGGAGAAAACCATCCCTTATCTTATGGACGATGAAGCAGTCCTGGCGTTCTTCCATGAAGTTGATGCCTGTGAGTGCAGATCCACTGTTAGCGCTTTCCGGCGTCTTACATATGAGTACCGTATCCTTTTTCGGCTGATCTACTGTTGTGGGCTCCGGAACTCGGAAGCATGCACCTTGAAAATGGACAACATTGATACCGGGGCAGGGTTCCTCACGGTAATCCACTCCAAAGGTGACAAAGACCGGATTGTTTATCTGGCTGATGATCTCCGGGAATTATGCCACAGCTATAGGGAATGGCTGGCAGATAACCTTGGCTTCATGCCGGTATGGTTCTTCCCGGGGAAAGATCCGGATCTTCCGATACCCAAGACGAGCGTGGATCGTAAGTTTAATGAATTCTGGCAGAGGACGGGATTATCCCGCCAGGGCGGTAAAAAGCCTACCGTACACAGTCTCCGCCATGCATATGTGATGAAGCGGATGAACCTGTGGATGTCGGAAGAGATTGATTTCCAGGTGATGCTGCCCTATCTGAGCAGTTATCTTGGCCATAGCACACCGGAAGATACGTTTTATTATTACTATCAGACAGAAGATGCTTTCCGCATTATCCGGAAAAAAGATCTGCGTTCTGGAATGGTTATACCGGAGGTACCTTATGAATAAGAATAAACTGGAGAGCCTTTTCTTTTCCAGGACACGTGATTTTCTTGATTCTTACCTCGAAAAGCAATGCAGCCGCAGCCCAAACACCATCAGAGGTTACAGGGATGCACTGACAGTTTTCCGGAAATACATCACCGATGCCAGAGGTTATTCGATCAGGACTTTCAGATTCGCTGATTGTACAAGGGATCTGATACTGGGGTTCCTGGAATACTTACAAGGAAGGGGGTATGCCCCAAACTCATGCAACCAGCGGCTTGCCGCAATAAAAGCGTACCTCTGGTATGTGGCGGACGGTGATATAGCCGTCCAACAGACAGCCCTTGCCATATCCCATGTCCCGTTCATCAAAGTGCCGGACACAATAAAAGAAACACTAAATGAAGAATGCCTTGCGGCCATTCTTTCGGCACCTGGTAATACGAGGCTGGGTATCAGGGATACAGCCATAATGGTCATACTGTATGACACGGCGATCCGATTAAATGAACTCCTGGAGCTGAAGATTTCAGACCTGGGCCTGGATAAGGCAATGCCATATCTGTTCATCCATGGGAAAGGCGATAAAGAGCGTATCGTTCCCGTCTCAGAAAGGACTGCAGATCATATCAGGTACTATATGTTGCATTACCACGGGGCATCGGATCCAAAGACAGAATATCTGTTTTATACGACCATCCACGGGAAAACGAATCGCATGTCCCCGGGGAATGTGGAACGTCTGATCAACAAATATGCCGCCCAGGTACGCGATGCGCATCCGGACATGCCGGAAAAAGTACATCCGCATATGTTCCGCAGGACGAGAGCGACAGACATGTACCAGAACAATATCAAACTGGAACTTGTTTCCCGGATACTTGGCCATGTGTCAACCCAGACAACACGGATCTATGCCCGGCCATCCCTTGGGATGATCAAAAACGCAATGGAGAACAACCAGTCACAGATCTGTGATGAAAAACCGTTATGGCTGGATGATGAAGCGGAACTGGCAAAAATCTGCGGACTCAGATAAAAGGTTATCCTCATCTTTTTTTGGGGAGACAGGCAGTTTAAGCCGATTTCAGGAAAAGATGAGGAGAGTGTGTGAATTTATTTCTGTAAATATATCAGATCTTCTATGATAAGTTGA
>JAJPZY010000057.1 GCA_021204085.1 Clostridiales bacterium
ATCACTATAAGAAGGATTACTATGTAGAAGTATCCCACGAGGACTCTTTCACCACGAACCGTGACTACTGGCTTTGCAAACGCGGCAGCACCCGGAAGCTTTTCATGTTCAGCAGTTCTTTTAAAAACTCCTGCACAGAGGAGCGGATGATCGTCAAATCCATCGATCCCTGTATTAAGCAGTACGAAGGTGATATTTCCATCAAGACTGCATGATTCCCGCAGTTCTTTCCCATATATCTATTGTGATTTACGGACGAAATCGTAATTTTAAGCGATTCCGTCCGTTTTTTATTTGTATATTTTTCATTCCCCCTTGACAATCTCGCTCCTTTGCATTATTGTATTAATCAAGTAATACAATCATACAAAGAAAAGCAAACGCAGGAGGTGTGATACATGCCATGGAATTTTGTTAATGACCGTTCCATCTACATTCAGCTGGTGGAACAAATTCAGAGCCGCATTGCTACCGGGATTTACCCGCCGGGCAGCCGATTGGCTTCCGTCCGGGAGCTGGCCGCGGAGGCCGAGGTGAATCCCAACACCATGCAGCGGGCGCTGGCGGAGTTGGAGCGAAAAGGTCTGGTACATTCCCGGCGAACCAGCGGCAGGTTTGTAACAGACGACGAGGGGAGGATTGCCGAGATGAAACGAGAAACTGCAAAGGACACCGTACGCGATTTTTTAAATCAGATGGCACATCTGGGATTTGATCAGGAGGAGATCATCCGCCTGATCCGGGAGGAAAAGGAGGAAATGAAGAATGAGTAGTATTTTTGAATGCAGGCATTTAAGCAAGGACTATGGGAGTGTTCTGGCTGTAAACAACCTGAATCTGTCGCTGGAAAGCGGACGGATCGTAGGACTGCTGGGGCCGAACGGCAGCGGCAAGACAACACTGTTAAAACTGGCCAACGGACTGCTGCAGCCCACCTCCGGCGAGATTCTGCTGGATGAAACAAAGCCCGGCGTTGAGACAAAAGCCGTTACCTCGTATCTGCCGGACGCCAATTACCTGCCGACATGGATGCGGGTGGACAGTCTGCTTCATATGTTTGAAGATTTTTACTCCGATTTTAACACGGAGAAGGCCCGCGACATGCTGCGGCAGCTTCGGATTCCCGACAGCGCACGCCTGAAGACGCTCTCCAAGGGCAACAAGGAAAAAGTACAGCTGATCCTCGCCATGAGCCGGGAGGCAAAGATTTATCTTCTGGATGAGCCCATCGGCGGGGTGGATCCGGCAGCCAGAGATTATATTTTAAATACGATCATACAGAATTATTCGGAAAACGCTCTTGTTGTGATATCTACACATCTGATCACAGATATCGAGCGGGTACTGGATGAAGTCATTTTTATTAATCGCGGAGATCTGGTCTTCCACCGAAGCGTGGATGAGATCCGGGAAACAGAGCACAAATCTGTCGATCAGTTATTCAGGGAGGTATTCAGATGTTAGGAAAATTGTTAAAATATGAATTTCAATCGCTAAGCCGCCTGCTTGCTCTGATTTACGCGGCGGTGCTGGTCGCAGCCACATTCATGGGACTGATGAGCCGCCGACAGGACACTGTATTTCTCTTCGGCGGTAGCAGCGGCGGCAGCGGTTTTATAAACAGCAACGCTGCCAATGTGACGTTTCTCATTTTTCTTATCGTATATATCGTAGGGATCGTCGCCATACTGTTGATCACGCTGTTCATGATCATCGAACGGTTTTACCGGAATATGCTATGCGGCGAAGGCTACCTGATGCATACGCTCCCGGTTCCCACCTGGATGCATGTTGCAGCAAAAACCATCTGCGCGCTGGCATACTCGGTGATCTCTGTCGCGGTACTCGTTCTCTCCGTCCTTCTTCTTATCGTTGCCAGCGGAGAATGGGGAGACTATGTAAATGTCGCCTTCTCGGAGCTGATTTCCGTCCTGCGGGAAAGCGGTCTTACGTTTTCCATATGGCTTATGATCATTGCAACAATCGTGCAGCTGATCCGGGTTATCCTGCAGTTTTACATCTCCATGTCCATCGGCGGAGCTGCAAAAAAGAACAAACTGTTGTTCAGCGTCCTGACCTTTATTGTAATTTGCATCGTAACCGGCATCATCCAGTCGTTATTCCTCTCCAACCTGTCAGACGCACTGCCGATTACTACAACGTTGGAAAGCGAATCGACCTATGTGTCCGTCAGCAACGGCTCCATCTGGCTGCAGCTTCTGGTGAATGGGATCTACAGTGTAATCTTCTTTGTCGGAAGCACCTTCTTCCTCGGAAAGAGGTTGAATCTGGAATGACAGTTCCCCCTCTTCGATAAAATAGAACTACAAAATTTCCCCGGCGAACGCTGCTATACATCGCCGGGGAAATTATATTTTCACTTTAAAAAGATACTGCTTTCCTATGATCCCCAAACTGGTTCCCCGGCACAGGTGACTATCACTTTGCTTCCTTCCGGATCACCGACTGTCACATTCCTGCTCCCTGACACGGATGGCTACCGCCGTTTCCGCCGCCGCCGTATCTGATCTATGAAAATCCCGATTGCCAGAATCAGCGCCAGCACAAAACCCAGCACCCCTAAAGCGGGAATACCCAGCAGCTTCGGATTCATATCCGTAGTACAGAGAATACTGGATCCGATGAGCAGAGCGGCAATCAGAACCCCCATGACAATATCACGGATCAGGCGGTTTAACAATGCCGACAGATCCTCGGTAGAATGCAGATCCAGATTGATACTCACCTGTCCATTCATATAGCTATGCAACAGATCAGAGATATAGCCGGGAATCTGGATTCCCTTTTTTACGGCGCGATAAAAATCCTTCCCGCCATTCTCCAGCTCCAATCTCCAGTCAAAATCATAAAAAATGCTTCTCGACATCCGCGCCGCAGCCACTTGGACGACATTGATATCCGGCGCAATCTCAGCGATAACTCCCTCTATCGTGGTAAGCCCCCGAACCAGCATAGTCAATGTATGGGGCATAGCTACCTTGTTTGCCTTCATGATATCCATCAGATCCTGCAGAAGCATCCCCATATTCAATCCGCCAAAACCGGCTGCTCCATATTTTGTCAGCCATTCACTGATATCCGCATATAGAAGCTTCTGATCCGGCTTCGCGCGAAACTCTCCAATGGAAAGCACTGCCTCCACGATTGCGCTGATATTATGCTCCGCGACTCCCTGAATTACTTTGCCAAGCAATACTCGATCCCGCTGACTGATGCGTCCCATCATCCCCATGTCAATCCAGATGATTTTCCCATCTCGTATGCGAAGATTACCGGGGTGCGGATCCGCATGATAAAATCCGTCCTCTATGATCTGCTTAATATAATTATCCGCCAGCTTCGCTCCGATTTCATTCAAATCATATCCGTTTTTCCGCAGCGTCTCACCGTCATTGACCTCAAAACCGTCAATGTACTCCATCACCAGAACCTGCTTCGTCGTATATTCCCGATAAAGCACAGGACTCTCCACATAGGCGACGGATACATTCAGCTGCGCAAATTCCTCCATGTTGTCCGCCTCCGCCAGAAAATCCATCTCTTCCTGCGCGGTCTTCCACATCTCCTCGATAACCTGATTCATATCCACATATCCGGTCCTTGTGACAGGAGGCATCAGGCGAATCGCACGATGAAGGAATTCGATATCTCTGAACATGGTTTCATAAATACCCTCACGCTGCACCTTCACCACAACGTCCTCACCGGTCAGGAGCTTCGCCCGATGCACCTGCGCAATGGAGGCGGATCCGATGGGTGTCTCTTCAATCTTCGCAAATACCTCATCCGGAGCTTTGCCGTAGGACGCCTCGATCACGCGCAGCACTTCTTCATAGGGCATGGGCGTAACCTCCGAACGAAGCCGCATCAGCTCATCACAGATCCTCTTTGGGAAAATGTCTGACCGCATAGACATAATCTGGCCCAGCTTAATATAAGTCGGGCCAAGATCTTCCAAAATCAGGCGCAGTTTCTCCGGTGTCACGCCTCTGGCAATATTGTGTTTGCGAATGACCGCCATCATCTCCCGCAGTCGGTTTTCATTCGGCTCTTTACTCATCGCAGTCCCTGCTTTTTTATGCTGATTCATCGTTCACTGTAAACTCTGCTTTGTTTCGTTAACCGCCGGTTCTTACTCTTCCGCTCCCGCTTCCTCATCCGCAGACTCACTCTCCATGGCTGACAGCTGCTCTTTCAATGCTGCAAGCTGCTCCGGCGTCAGACTGTGAAGCATCTCCGAGACATCCTGCGGCTTCGACTCAAAAGTCTTTTTCACATTGTGCTTTAACTCTTCATTCAGCACTTTTCCCTGCTCTACGGTCAGCTCACCTTTTTTCACCAGATCATCTACGATCTCTTTCGTCTTCTCCGTGGTAGTTGCTGCCGCTCCGATTCCCGCTAAAATAATTTTTTTCATGGTATCACTGAGTTTATCCATATGTCCGCTCCTTTCTCAGGCACAAATGCCCGGGTGATTATTTTGTTCTTTTTATCATATAACATGTACCTCTATTTTTCAAGAGACTCATTTTTTTACTGATAACAATTGCCCCGCAAAGCAATGAGGAGGATATTCTCCTCCTCATCTTGCACGGACACCATAAATCATCCCATATCATTAGGAAATCATTCACTTTAATACTTTATAGTAGAAACGTCTTTTCTATAATTATAAAAACACTTTTGAACACGACATAAAGCACTGACTTTAAAATGTCTGTCATTTTTCGTCTGCCACGATATCCAGTTTGATCAGCTTCGCATTCAGGCTCTCCGCAAATCCGTCCGGTACGATAGGACCCGCCTTCGCCAGCTCATCCTCCAGCGTCGAGTTTTTCCTTATATTCCACACGCCTTCCCCCGGAACCAGCGGTACGCCCATGGCCAGTTTATAGGCCTGCACCGCCAGCTCCAGCGCTTCCGGAGATTTCGACAGCTCCACCAGTGTATTTTTAATACTGTATTTTCCTTCCGGGAATTCCATCGGCGCTTTCAAATCCAGATTTCCCGACAGCTTAAACCAGTTTGCGACACCTTCATTGCGCTCATTGACCTCCGGCAGAACATAGATAGCCGGTTCGGTTTCCACTTTTTCCAGAGTAATACTGTCCTTTGCATCTCCCGCCATGGCAAGCACGGTATTGAACCCATCATCTAAAGCCACGGTAAATACAAATACTTTCTCTCCGGATTTTTCCTCCACCGGCTTTCCGTTCAGATACAGCGCAACCGCCGGCTGATTAGAGTACACCCGAATCTGCGTCGTCTCACCTGCGCGCTGTGCATAGCGTTTTCCGCAGATATGCACCATCGGCTTTGCTGTCCAGTATGCCTGGTAAATAAAAAACGCGTCTTTTTTCGTCTTGCGGTCTATGGTCATAAGACCCTTGTTATTTCTGCCCGCAACACCGCCTTCCTTGCGCTCCGCGCAGCCAAAATCGAACATATTCCATACATGGGAGGCCCAGATCCAGGGTCTTTCCTCCAGAACCTTTGCCATGTGTTCATGATACAGCGCCTGATAGGCTTCGCTGTAATCCTTGCAGGCCAGGTTCGGTCCATGGTAGGTAACGATGCCCTCACAGCCGTATTCCGCCAGCCCCAGACAGATATCCGGGTGCACCTCGTGGAAGTGATCCAGCCACGGTCCGTTGTCTTCCGCCTTGCCGCCGTACCAGCCAAAATAAAGGTTGTAGCTCTCCACATCCGTAATACCATGCATCGGGCTTTCCACCGGCGTCATGCTGACATGCGCAATCGTTGTAAGCCTGGTCGGATCCAGCTGATGGCAAAGCTCGTTTAATTCTTTATGATTTTCAATGAGCTGCTCCGAAATCCCGCCGATCAGAATCTCATTGGAAATGCCCCAGAACATGATGGACGGATGATTATAATTCTGTATGATCAGTTCCTTCATCTGGCTGATACAGTTCTGATGCGCCTCCGGATCCTTGTTGAACACACTGATAAACGGGATCTCCGCCCATACCGCAAAGCCGAGCTCATCACAGGCATCGTAAAAATACTGATTATGCTGATAATGTGCCAGGCGAACCGTATTGGCACCGATCTCTTTGATCAGCTCCGCATCATGGTAATGATCCTCCCTGCTGAGAGCATTGCCTTTGTAAAGCATATCCTGGTGACGGCTGACTCCGCGCAAGGGAGTTTTTCTGCCATTGATGGAGAATCCCTCATCCGGGTCAACAGAAAAACTCCGGACGCCGGCACGGACAGATACTTCATCATATGCTTCATTTCTGCGCTGTAAAATGGCAGTCACTGTATACAGATAAGGATGATCCATCTCCCACGTTTTGGCATCCGGGACAAATACCGTTACCTTCGCATCATCCGCCGGGCGCACCGCTGAGGCCACCTCCTGCCCGTCCGCATCCTGAATCGAATAAAGCACTGTGAAGTTCTCGTCCGGGTTCGTGACCCATGCTTTCAGATCAAACATTGCGCCGCCGTCACAGGGTTTCGGAGTCACCGCCAGGCCGAGACCGCCGTAGTAATCCAGGTCAAAATGCGTTTCCGGTACACTGATCAGGTTCACACCCCGGTACAGGCCACCGTAAAACGCGAAGTCCGCGGAGTGCGGATATACACTGTCCTTATACTCATTGCTGCAGGCAATCACCAGAAGATTTTCCCCACTCTGATTGCAGAGGTCGGTGACATCCGCGCGAAACGCAGAATAACCTCCCTCATGATAAACAGCCTGCTGCCCATTGACATACATTGTTGCCTGCTGCCCGGCCGCAAGCACCTCCACATACACTCTTCCCCCGGCCAGCGGCTGGACAGGAGTCGCGAAGGTCTTCGCGTACCAGTAGTTTCCGCGGTCATAGCTTCCGTTTCCGTCCATGCCGTCGATCGCGTTCCAGGTATGCGGAAGATCCACTTTTTGCCAGTCTTCCGGCAAGATGGCCGGAAGTCCGGCATCTTCCTGGATAAACCTCCAGTCAGAATTTAAATTAATAATGTTCCTCATGTAGCTGCCTCCTCATGATCATAGGAAACCGTATACTTTAATACTTTATAACAACAAGACCCTTCCTATGATATATAGAAATTGCGGCGCACCGATACATATATCGATGCGCCGCAGTGTCACCAACTGTATTTTACTGTTCCGCAAGGTAAGCGTCAAGCTGTTCCTGATTTGCGGCAATAACATCATTAATGCCGGCTGCCTCAAGCGCACTGACAAACTCATCAATCATTTCCAGAGTAGCCTCTTCACTTTCAGCCATACCGTTCTGCAGCTGCGGCAGATACTGCTCAATCGTAGAAGAAAGGACAGCTGATTCCGTTTGAAAATCAGTATCATCAAACATATATCCAATCATCGGAGAAATTGTCGCAGTAGATTCCAATTCAGACAGCTGCTCTATGTAATCTTCTCCGGCAGGAGATTCAATTAACATTTCTGCCGTATTTCCTCCATAATAAAATTTGGTATCCAGGGTACCGTTTGTTACGATAACCGTATCGGATCCATCCGCAAAATCATAGTTCGTCCCTTCCAGGCCATACATCAGAATATTTGCAACATCAGCATTCTCATAAAGGAAATTCAGGAAATCCATCGCTTTATCCGGACGCTCACAATTCGCCGCAATCCCCCACATATACTCGGTTACCGTGCTATTAGAAACCGTAGCATCTACCAGGCTGGCAGTAGCCGTCTCAAAATCGTCTGAACTCCATGTAATCTCCTGTTCCGGGTTAATGTTGATCACAGCGCAAAACAGTTTCCCAGACGCAAACAGATCGGATGCGGTAGAAGTATCCGTCGGATCTCCCGGCTGCAAACCCAGTTGAGTCCAGTTCCACATTCTCAGGCAATAGTCCTTAAACAGATCACTGGCATAAAGATTCTCAACCGTAGTATCATTATCCGCATCCAGGATAACGCCATAAGCAGATTCGGAGCCGAATGTTTCATAAGATTCCATCCAGTATAATTCATTCAACGTACCATCTCCGGTAAAGTACGGATAGATACTGGAATCATATGCCTGTACGGCCAGAAGAGCTTCTTCCCACTCGTCCATAGTGATACTTTCTCCCAATGTAACGCCTGCCGCATCGGCAACCGTCTTATTATACACAATACCGCTGGCTGCAGCAGAATAAACTTTTGCAGGGATTGCAAGCTGTTTTCCTCCCACATTACCTGCTTCTAATGTGTCTTCAAAGATCTCCAACAATGTCTGGCCTCTGTTTTGCAGCAGATTCCCTTCATTCATATCCAGCAACATTTCAGAACCTACCATAGAGGAAAGCGGTTGAACGGTACCAACAGCAATAAGATCAATCTTTTCATTTCCCGCAACACCCATGCTCGTTGTGTTCGCAAGTTCACTGATCCATACTTCCTGAATCTCCACCTCACAATTAATCGCAGGAACTGTAATCTCATTAATCGCTTCTTCCCTTGCTTCCAGGCTTGCACTGTTATCAGAGCCCGGCATGGTAACAACCTGAATCGCTACCGTATAGGGATCTTCATCCATATCAATCTCCGTGGAATAACCGTCTTCCGTCTCCTCTGCAGCGGAACCTGTCGTCGTATCGCTGTTGCTGCTGTCGCTGCCGCTGCCGCATCCTGCCAGCAGTGAACCCGCCAATACCGCTACCAGTAATGTGCTTACTACCTTCTTTCTCATCGTTTTCCTCCTTGTTTTTTCTTTGTTTTGATTGATGAGTAACTTTATCTAATCCCGCCATGCCAACATACAGCCAGCGGAAATATTCCATAATAATTGCTTCTTTCTGATGCCTTCAGATTCTTTACTGTCCACAGGCTCTCCATTTCAGGCTTTTTCTTCCGCAGCTTACTCCAGCCGCAAAAACCGCGCCGCATTCCGCCAGCAGACATCTTCCACAAGCTGACCCAGCCGGGTAGCATCATCCGGATATAAACCATCCTCCACAAGCTGACCCAGTGTATCGCACAAAATCCGGCGATAATATTCATGTCTCGGAAAAGAAGTAAATGACCGCGAATCCGTAAGCATCCCGATGCTCTCCGCCAGCTGTCCCGTCTCCATCAGCTCCTGTAACTGATTTCGGATCCCACGCATGGTATCGTTAAACCACCAGGCAGCGCCGTATTTTACGGTCGGTGCAAAATCTGCAGCCATGGTGGAAAGTACCATATTATCTGCCGGGTTCAGGTTGTACAGTACCGTGTGCGGCAGATTCTCTGCGGCGTCCAGATCATCCAGAAAGGCTCCGAGCGATGCGGCGCCGACGGTCGTTCCGACACTGTCTCCACCCGCGTCTGCACCGATCTCCTGAAAAAGGCGGGTGCTGACATTGCGCAATGCTCCGAAATGAAGCTGCATGGAGATTTTTCTGCGCTGATACTCTCCTCCCAGGAACCGCAGCAAATCGCCTCTGTAATCGGCAATCTCTTTCTCCGTCGGTGCCTCGCCTGCCATTGCTTTCTGAAAAGCGGCCGCTCCATTTCCTCTTCCGTAAGAAAACACGGAAAGACTATGGTCAGAAAGACGGCATCCGGCCTGCGCAAAACGATCCAGAGATTTTTTCAGCGCCTGCTTCAGATCCTCTATACTTTTGATGGAAACATCATTTCGTTCCTCCAGCTCTCTGACGGCATCCCGGAAAACCTCGCTCTCAACAGCGAGATATCGGTCGGGCCGGAAAGATGGCAATACCCGAAAAGAAATCCCAGGATCTGCGGCAATCGCGGTATGCCATTCCAGACGATCCGCCGGATCATCTGTGGTACAGAGCACTTTTACTTTCTGCTTTTCCAGCAGAGACGGCACATTAAAATCCGGACGTTTGAGCATTTCACAGGTCTGCTCCCAGATTTTAGCTGCAGTCTCCGGCATCAACGGTGCAGAAATTCCAAAATACCGCTGCAATTCCAGATGCGTCCAATGGTACAGCGGACTGCCCGCAAGGCGCGGCACCACTTTGGCCCAGGCCTGAAATTTCTGATAATCGTCCGTATCTTTTCCGGTAATATACGCTTCCTCAACACCGCAGGCGCGCATGGCACGCCATTTATAATGATCCGTCTCCAGCCAGAGTTCCGTCAGATTGTGGAACTGCCTTGCCTGCGCAATATCCCGCGGTGACAAATGATTATGATAATCAATAATCGGACAGCATTCGGCATATCCGTGAAACAGCTCCCTCGCTGTTTCCGTATGTAACAGAAAATCCCGATCCATAAAAGCTTTCATGGTTCACCTCTCAAATTTCTCCTCATTGATCCAAAGTCCCAACGCCGGATTAGGGATAAAATAAATCTCTTCCCCGTCAACACAGTTATATCCGCTGCACAGCGTTTTCGGGTTATACCTGGCCGCTATCTGATCATAATCCGCAGAGCAGAAACCGACATTCTCTATTTCCTTCGGTGAAATATTTTTTACCGCATAGGTAATCTGAAAACGTCCGTCAGAGGATCCGTGAATCAGATGCGCCGCCGCTCCCATATTTTCTCTGAGATCTGCATTTTCCGGTTTATGGAACTCGTTCAGAATATATTCTCTGCCCCGATACCCGTATTTCCGGATGAGCGTATCTACCTGCGCATCCTCGCCAAACTTATCTATACCCGGAGCCAGCACGATCAGTTCTCCGCCGTCCGCGATCGCCATCCGGGTGCGGTAGATTGCTTTGTTTCCGACCCAGGTACTGGTAAACTCCGAAGGATCCAGCCAGACTACGCATTTTTGAATTCCCTTCTTCACAAAAGTAATATTTTTTTCCTGTGACAGGGCAATGGCATCCTCCAGCGTTTTCCGGGTATCACCGATAAAAAGCCCATGAGTAAAAATCCGATTCTCCGCCGCGGTACACACGGTGAGTACAAACTGAAGCGGGCACTGGCTCAGATAGTGCGTCCATGCATAATCCAGGATTTTCCGCACAGGTGTATGATCCTTCCCCATCATCCGCTCCATGCCGTAAACGGCACCAACCATGTGGGATTTGTTGATCATATCGCTGCCGCCTACCCCGACAAACAGATTTTTCGCATGGTTTGCCATGCCGATCACTTCATGCGGAACCACCTGCCCTACCGAAAGAATCAGATCATAAGCAGGATCCATAACTCTTCGATTAATCTCCACACTCACCGGTTCTTTCCAGAGGCCATCCGTGATTTCTTCCAGAAACGCACCCGGAACCTCTCCCAGACAAACGGTATCCGTCCTCCAGTTATGAGTAAGGAAATCCGAAAAAGGAATGTCTCCAAACATAGCTTCTGCCTGTTTTTCCGTAATCGGGCAATGTGTCCCTACGGCAGGCAAAATATCTACCCGCGCCCCCTGCTCCCGCAGCATGTGATAATACAGATTCGTGATCAGCCCCGCGTTGGAGTGGAATCTTGTAAAATCCGGCGGAATGATCAGCACATTCCGATACTTTTTATTTCCCAGAGAAGCTTCCAGGAGATTGCGAATCTCCTCTTTGGAAAGCCTCGTCTCTGATTTTGCATAAGCCGATAATTCCATTGCTCAGACCCCTCCATACGCGGAAAAACCGCCATCGACAGGAATCACGGTGCCGGTAATAAACCCGGAAGCTTTCTCATCCGCCAGAAACAAAAGAGTCCCCAACAGTTCTTCAGGCTCCCCCATACGCCCCATCGGCGTGGCCGCCAAAATTTTTCCGGTACGTGCCGTGGGAGTGCCATCCTCATTCCAGAGAAGCGCCGCATTCTGAGCGGTGGAAAAAAATCCCGGGGCAATCCCATTTACGCGGATTCCGGTTTTACTAAAATAAACAGCCAGCCATTGAGTAAAATTAGACACGGCGGCTTTTGCACCGGAATAAGCCGGAATCTTTGTCAGCGGAGTATACGCATTCATCGAGGAAACATTGATAATGCTGCATCCGCTGCGCCCCACCATGTCCCTGGAAAAAACCTGTGAAGGAACAAATGTGCCGATAAAGTTTAAGCGAAACACAGATTCCACATTTGACTGGTCCAGATTAAAAAAGTTCTTCGCCTCTGAGGCCAGATCTCCCGGTTCACAATATTCCTCCTCTGTTGTCGCTCCCGGATGATTTCCGCCTGCACCATTGATCAGGATATCACAGGGTCCCAGATCGGCTGTGATTCTTTCCCTGCAGGCCTCCAGACCTTTCCGATCCAGGACGTTGCAGGCATAAGCATTTGCGACTCCTCCTTCTGACACGATCCTGTCCGCAACTTCCTGTACTTTTTCAAGATGAAGGTCGAGTGCTGCAATTTTCGCCCCGGAGGCAGCCAGCGCACGCGCAAACATGCTGCAAAGAACTCCGCCTGCCCCGGTGATAACGGCTACCTTTCCGTTTAAATCTGTGTGTAAAGAAAGTTTCATAACAAATTCCATCCTTTCTCATTCATATTTATATATCAAACATTATATGTTCCGGCTGCTGTCGTACCGCCATGCCCTGTCCAGTTCGTATGGAACTTTTCTCCTTTCGGCCGGTCGATGCGCTCATAGGTATGTGCCCCAAAATAATCCCTCTGCGCCTGCAGCAGATTGGCCGGCAGACACGCTGTCGTATATCCGTCAAAATAGGTAAGCGCCGAACTGATGGCCGGCATGGGGATTCCTGCCTGCGCCGCATAGGAAACCACATCCCGCCATGCGGGAAGCAGCGCCTGAATCTTATCAGCAAAATAATCATCCAGAAGCAGGTTTTTCAGATCCGGATTTTTCTCATACGCTTCTCTGATCTTTTCAAGAAACACACTTCGGATAATACAGCCGCCCCGCCACATCAGAGCAATGCCGCCATAATTTAAATTCCATTGATACGTCTGTGCGGCAGACTGCATCAGTGTATATCCCTGCGCATAAGAAATAATTTTTCCTGCATACAGTGCCTGCCGTAATTTTTCCAGGAATTCCTCCCTGTCTCCGCAAAAAGCCCGGGGCTTACGGGGATATCTGGCAGCGCCTTCCAGACGCTCTTCTTTCATCGCCGACAGACAGCGGGCAAACACCGCTTCCCCAATCAATGTCAGCGGAACACCCTCCTCCAACGCAGCAATCCCGGTCCATTTTCCGGTTCCCTTCTGACCGGCAGTATCCAGAATATGATCCAGCACAGCCTCTCCGTTTTCATCGCGATATGCCAGAATATCCCGCGTAATCTCAATCAGGTAGCTGTTCAGCTCCGTTTCGTTCCATTCTGCGAAAACACGGTACATCTCATCATTGCTCATCCCGAGTCCATCCCGCATAAGCTGATACGCCTCACAAATCAGCTGCATATCGCCATACTCAATCCCGTTGTGAACCATCTTTACAAAATGTCCCGCTCCGCTTTCGCCTACCCAATCACAACAGGGAGCTCCATTTTCCGCTTTCGCACAGATTGACTGAAAAATCGGCTTAACATAAGGCCAGGCTTCCGGGCTTCCGCCGGGCATCATACTGGGACCTTTCAGCGCACCTTCTTCCCCGCCGGATACCCCGGTACCCACATAGAGAAGTCCTTTACTTTCAACATATTCTGTACGGCGGGCTGTATCGCGAAAATGAGAATTTCCTCCGTCAATGATAATATCCCCTTTTTCCATCAGCGGGAGAAGCTGTTCAATCATAAGATCAACTGCCTCCCCGGCTTTTACCATTAAAAATATTTTTCTGGGACGCTCCAGACTTTCAACTAATTCTTCCAGGGTATGACAGCCAATGATATGCTTTCCGGCGCCTCGCCCACTTACAAAAGCATCCGTTTTCGATACCGTTCGATTATAAACAGACACCGTAAACCCTTTTGATTCCATATTCATTACAAGATTTTCGCCCATAACCGCCAGACCGATCAGTCCGATATTTGCCTTATCCATATCTGATATCTCCTCCTATCTCTGTACACGCGCATTTCCGGCGTAAATATCCCAAAGCTGTTTTTCATCCGCCGCTTCCGCGTAATCATTCAAACCGGATGCAGCCAGAGCACCTGATGCCCAGCCAAACTGCAGGCACTGCTCTGCCGTCCAATCCTGCAGAATACCGTAAAGCAGGCCTCCGGTAAAACCATCTCCGCCGCCAATCCGGTCCATTATCTGAATCGGTCGGGGAGTTTCCACATGCCACTCCCCATCCGCCAGCAAAATTGCACCCCAAAGATGCTCATTCGCCGAAATTACCTGGCGCAGAGTCGTAGCAAATACTCTTGCATTTGAGTATTTTTCCCTCACACAGGAAATCATCTCCTTAAAGTTCTCTATCTTTGATGAAACATCTTCTCCTCCGGTTTCCGGTCCCTGAAATCCAAGACAAAGCTGAAAGTCTTCTTCATTTCCAATCAGAATATCTGAAATAGATGCCAGCTCCTCAAAAGCTGCCGCCAGTTCTGCCTGCCGCCCCTCCCAAAAAGAAGCCCTGTAATTCAGATCAAAAGATACCAGTGTGTTTTGCTTTTTCGCATATCTGGCAATTTCCAGACAGCACCGGGTTGTCTCCGGGCTCATGGCCGCGATCAGGCCGGAGATATGAAGAATCCCCACTCCTTCCCGGACAAAAATACGTTCCAGATCAAATTCATCAGCGTGTAATGTCCGGCCGACTTCACCCGCGCGATCATTCCAGACACGAGGCGCTCTCAATCCAAACCCGGAATCAGCAATGTTAAACTGATGGCGGTATCCCCAGGGGCCGCCCTGAGGAACACTCAATCCTTCACACTCTATATTTCTTGCCCGAAGCTGAGATTGGATAAATGCCGACACCGGACTGCCTTCCACAAACTTTGTCATTGCCAGACAAGGCCGTCCCAAAGAAGATGCCACATTTAACACATTCGTCTCCGCACTGGTAGCCTGCATATAAAAACGTGTACTATTTTGAACCGCCATCCGATTTTCTGGAGTAATGCGGACCCCCATACTGGTAAGGCACGCCACAGCGTAGCGATAATTTTCCCGAACCGAAATCTTCATTCTGACTCTACCTCCCATTTTTCGCTGCAACTTTCGAAACTGCTCCTGCTTTTTTCGAAATATTTCGATAATAGTTCTCTTTCTCTAGTAATAATAGACGATTATTTCCTTTAAGTCAAGGGATATTTGTCATTTTTGCAAACTTTATTTCGTAATTTTTCGTATATTTTCGAAACTTTTTCGTGTTATTGATTCCATACACGATTTTTTCTATTATTCATGTGATTATTTTCGTTATTTTTATATAATAGATTCAGATATTTTATTATCAGGGAGATAAAACATGGCAGAAAAGGTAACCCTTGCAAAAATAGCCGAGGCATGTCAGTTATCCGTCGGCACCGTCAGCCGTGCGCTGAATGACCGTTCGGACATATCAAAAGAAACAAAATCATATGTAGCACGAATTGCGAAAGAGCTCGGTTATCAAAAGATCGGTTTCGATGAAAAAGCCGATTCTGTTCGAATCGGCATGGTTTACTGCAAGGAACGCGCGGATTTCTATGATGAGGTAACACTCGGCATACGAAAAGCCGCGCAGGAACTGGGTGAACACGTAAAAATAGATCTGCTGCAGACACAGTACCTGGACCAAGCAGCTCAGACAGAACTTCTTTCTTCTATAGATATACAGAAATATAACGGTCTGGTAATCAATGCCGCAGGAAGTGAAACGGGCCGTTTCATTAATCAATGGATTGAGCAGGGAATTCCGATTGCCACCTTTAATACAGACATTCCATCCGGAAAAAGATTATTCTATGTCGGCTGCAGCGCCTATATAGCCGGTCAGATGGGCGCCCATCTTCTGGGAAAACTTATCGGACAAAAGGGAAAAATCGCTCTGCTCGGAAGTTCATTGGAAAAGACCGCCTGGGTAGATCGTTTTTCCAGCGCCTATGCTGTTTTTCACCAGGACTTTCCGGAGATAGAGATTTGTCCGGTATTTCATGAATCACTCACACAAAAAGATATCTATTTAAAAGTATTGGATTACCTGTCCCAGCATCCTGACATTAATGGAATTCTTCCTGTCAACGGCACCGGAACCTGCAGTGTCATCCAGGCGTTGCAAAAACTGAACCGAAAAGATATCCATATGGTTGGTTTTGATATGGCGCAGGAAGCCAGAACCGGAGTGCAGGACGGTTACTGTGACGCTTTACTTTATCAGGAACCGTTTCGACAGGGATATCTTGCCGTGATGAATATGGTCAATTATCTCATGCACGGTATTTTGCCGTCACGCCAGGAAACCACACTTATGCCGCAGATTATTATGAAATATAATTTAGAAATACCGGGAAACTAAGCTTCCCGGTACTTCTTTTTATACATATTCTAACGATCACATAAAATCAGATTATATTATTCCGGATTCCGCTCATCATAATCATCCAGAAAATTATACTTCTCCCCATCCTTGTTATACCCGATGATCGTCTTCAGATTCACATTATGAACACTGCGGAAGACATTCATATCTATAAACTCGCTTTTTTGCCGCAGCTGCGTGAGAAGCTCCTTCATCTCCTCCCGCTTGGAACCCTGAGCTCCGCCGCAGCTCGCACAGTTTTCCGTAAATCTGCAGGCGCACTGAATAAAACAGAGGTGATTATAATCCCGCCACGCCTTGATATCCTCCTCCCGGATCAGATACATGGGGCGGATCAGTTCCATCCCCTCAAAATTCTTGCTGTGAAGCTTCGGCATCATTGTCTCAATCTTCCCGGCATAAAACATACCCATCAGAATGGTCTCGATCACATCATCAAAATGGTGGCCGAGGGCAATCTTGTTGCAGCCCAGCTCCTCCGCATGAGAGTAAAGATACCCCCTGCGCATCCTGGCACAAAGATAGCAGGGATTCTTATCAATGGTAGCCACGGTATCAAAAATCTCTGTCTCAAAAACAGTCAGCGGAATTCCCAGGAGCTTCGCGTTATCCTGAATAATCTGCCAGTTCTCCTCATTGTAGCCCGGGTTCATGGTAAGAAACACCAGTTCAAAATTCGCCCGGCCATGACGCTGCAGCTCCTGAAAAAGCTTTGCCATCAGCATGGAATCCTTACCTCCGGAAATACATACCGCGATCTTGTCCCCGTCCTGAATCAGTTCATACTCATTGATTCCCTTTGTAAACTTCCGCCAGATCGGCTTCCGAAATTTTTTGATCAGGCTGCGCTCAATCCGTTCCTGTCCTTCTTTTTGTGAATCCTCAGCCGCCATGAAATGTGCAAGCTGATACTTCAGAAAAGCACGGTATCCGCCCTTTACATTCACCGCCGAAAAACCTGCTTCTTCCAATTCACAGGCAACATCCATACTTTGCTCGCCGGTATGACAAAGAACATAGACTTCTTTTTCATAATTCCACTTTATTTCCTGTATCCGATTCTCAAAAAATGTTTTTAATTCATTTTTCGGATCTTCCCCCGACGCCTTTAAGGTATTGAACCACTCCGAAATATCGGCTGCAGGGATATTCACCGCACCCTCAATCGTTCCTCTGTCGTAATTCTCCGACGGACGAACATCAATTACAAACCGATCCGCCAGGGGTATCTGTAACAATTCTTCTATTTCAATTTCTCTCATAATAATCTTAATTCCCGTGTTCCTGCCGTATTATCACATATCACTTTGTCCGGGATCAAAAGCTCCGGATCCTCTTCAAATGAGAACATCTCCTCCACAGGAACCTGAAACTCTTTCGAAATATCCATCGCCAGCCGCAGAGAAGGATTATACTGTCCGCTCTCCAGCCGCACAATCGTCTCTCTCCGCACGCCGACCTTCTCCGCCAGTTCTTTCTGACTCATAGAATATTTCTCCCGATAAACCTTCATCCTCGAAACTAATGTCGACATTTCTCCACCGAACCTTTCTATATTTTGTGATAAATTTATCACGAATGTACATGTGATGTCAACCATGAATGGGAAATTTCGGGTTTTTAAAAAATATCCTTCTCAAGAGAACCATAGACGTCCGCCCGCCGGTTTTCAAGTACCGGCAGCTGCCCGCGCACTTCCCCCACTCGCGCCGGATCAATCGCCGCATAAATAATCTCCGGTTTGTCTCCCGATGCGCGCGCAATCACATTCCCCCAGGGATCGATAATCATACTTGTGCCAAACGAAGCAAAGTCCGGCTTCACCCCGCACTGGTCAGCAGCAACCAGGTAACATCCGTTTTCAATCGCCCGCGCCCGAAGCAAAACTTCCCAGTGATCGCGCCCGGTCGGCCTGGTAAAGTTTGCCGGTAAAAAGATTACCTGCGCCCCTGCAAGCGCCATCTTACGAAACAACTCCGGGAATCGAAGATCATAGCAAATGGCCATTCCCCATTTTCCAAACGGCGTACCCGCCACTGCCATCTCCGAACCCGCTTTCACGCTTGCCGATTCCATGCAAGGCGTTCCGTCAGGCAGCGTCACATCAAATGTATGTATTTTTCGATATTGCGCGATAAGTTCTCCATTTGAATCAATAAGCATCGACGTATTATAGATGCGCTGCTCCCCCCTGATATACTCCGGAAAACTTCCGCTGTGAATATATAACCCTTTTTCATATGCTTTTCTTTTCAAAAGTACCGCGGTTGCCCCATTTTCAATGGATTCAGAAGCAGGAGCCTCCCCCTGCGCTACAATCTGGCTCATCATCTCCGGAAAGCATACCACCTGCGCACCCGCCGCTGCCGCTTCCTCTATCGCTTCCTCCGCTACTCGCAGATTTCGCGAAACATCATTTCCGCTGTCCATCTGAACAACGGCTATCTTATACTCTGCTCCCACCATATTGCATGTCACCTCCGAATATCTTAGATTAGTTATACCGTACCATGCTCCTGATTTCAATGAAAAACGCAGTATATGCCCAAAAAAACAATTACTATCTGACAATTTACTGAATCTGATTCCCATAATATTCGGGTCAGACGTGGATATTATGAACGAAGTAAAAATAGAATTTCAATGATAAATTGTCAAGATTGTCAAAATTTTATCAAGTTCCTTGACATTAAAAAAATCGGAGTTTAAGATAATGCCGTAGTAATTTAATGACAGAGGACAGGAAACGTCACCACCGGAGGGGATGTTTGTTGTCCTTTTTTGCGGGAGGGAAGAAATGTTAGCAGAAGTATTAGCAATCATTATTTTCATCGTAATGTTCGCTCTGATCCTCATGGATAAGATGGAACGATGTGTCATCACACTCGGATGCGGCCTGGCTACGGTTCTGTTTGTTTTCGGCATTGGCATGCACAGTATGGACGCATTTTTAGAAACTCTGAATGTAAGAAATATTGCCACGCTTAATTTCTGGTATGAATCCGGAGCAGGTTCGGAAAGTACCAGCGGAATCAACTGGGCAACGATTATCTTCCTTGCGGGAATGATGATCATGGTAGAAGGTATGGCAAAAGCCGGCTTTTTTCGATGGCTTGAGTGTGTGAATTTATTTCTGTAAATATATCAGATCTTCTATGATAAGTTGA
>JAJPZY010000014.1 GCA_021204085.1 Clostridiales bacterium
AGCATGGCAACATGTGGAGCTGACTGTCACTAATCGTCTGAGGGCTTGACCAAAAAGCGTTTGTGTGATAAGATTTTTACAGTTCTGTGTGAAGTTTTGAAGATATTTACCTGAAATGGCCTGGTGGCTCAGCTGGTTAGAGCGCCGCCCTGTCACGGCGGAGGTCGTGGGTTCGAACCCCATCCGGGTCGTTTGCGAGAGCAAAATGAAATATGTGGGATCTTAGCTCAGCTGGGAGAGCATCTGCCTTACAAGCAGGGGGTCACAGGTTCGAGCCCTGTAGGTCCCATACATTTTCTTTTAACTATGCCGATGTGGCTCAATTGGCAGAGCAGCTGATTTGTAATCAGCAGGTTATCGGTTCGAGTCCGATCATCGGCTTTGCATGAACCATCAGGCACAGGTTCCTGCATACAATATTTATATGATATATGGGTGGATTCCCGAGTGGCCAAAGGGGACAGACTGTAAATCTGCTGGCAATGCCTTCGAAGGTTCGAATCCTTCTCCGCCCATTTTTTTAATTTAATATCGCGGGGTGGAGCAGTCTGGAAGCTCGTCGGGCTCATAACCCGAAGGTCGTAGGTTCAAATCCTACTCCCGCAACTTAATGCCCAGTTAGCTCAGTTGGTAGAGCAGAGGACTGAAAATCCTCGTGTCTCTGGTTCGATTCCGGAACTGGGCATTTTTATTTCTAATTATTCTGAATCAGGCAAATTTTTTATAATTAAATCAGGATCAAACAGACCGGGCAGAGATGCCCGGTTTTTTTAGCAGTAGGAAAGACTCGGTCGTTCTAAAGTGCTGAAATGCATCTGCAAGGTAAGGCAGTTGTCATTATGAGTAAAAATCCTGTCAAACTACTTGTAATTCACTATTGGCGGGTATATACTTTGTATATACTAAAATAAAGAGGAGGTTAATATGGTAACTCAGGTAAAATCATGGGGGAATGGTCAGGGAATTCGCTTTTCCAAGGAGTTGTTGGATACACTGGGAATTCATTTGAATGAATATCTGAATATAAAAATCGTTGATGGTGATATCGTTCTTTCTAAGACATGTAAGCATAAGACGTTAGAAGAACGTGCGGCAGAGTATGAAGGTAAGTTGAACCTTGATAATGAGCTTTCATGGGGTGAGCCTGTCGGAAGAGAGGTGTGGTAGCGTTTGTTTGAGATTTCACAGGGAGATATTTTGTCTGTTGAAGGAATTTCCTTTCCGATACTAGTTGTAAGCAAAAATTATTTCAATCAAACGGAGGAGGTAATCGTCTGTCCGGTGTGTTCAAAATCGACACCTGGTCCACTGCATGTTTACGTGGAGACGGAAGAGATAAGCGGGCTTGTAGAATGCGAGCAGCTGCGGATGCTGGACCTGCGGGTGCGCGGTTATCGAAAAAAGGGAGAGATCAGTATGGAAATGATTATGGAAATTACGGATGTGATTCAGGGAATATTTGATTACTATCCATACAGGAATTGATTGGAAAGAGAGGAAGATGAGATGAATTTACCGAATAGAAAAGACGTTCCGGCTGTACTCACATGGGATCTGACCCATCTGTATGCGACGGAAGAAGATATGCTGGCGGATCATGAGGCTTCGATGCGTATGTGTGAGCAGCTCGTGGAGAATTTTAAGGGAAAGCTTACCAGCCCGGAGCAGATCAATGCTTGCCTGGATGCGTGGCAGGCATTGGCGGAGAAGATGGATCTCGTGGGCAATTACTGCGGTCTTGCGGCATCGGTGGATTACTATGATTCGGCGCTTCAGGAGCGCCAGTCATCGATTCAGCGGGAACAGGCGCAGATGGCAGGAGAGTTTGACTTTATTGAGAGTGAGCTTTCGGAAGCGGATGAATCCCTGCTTCGGGCAGCAATGAAAATGACCACATCCAACCGTCATTATCTGGCGGAGATTCTGCGAAAAAAAACGCACCGCCTGGATCCGAAGACGGAAGAAGTGCTGACCCGCCTGTCATCGACATTGGAGGCACCCTATGAGCTCTACCATGTAGTAAAGCTGACGGACATGAAGTTTGATCCTTTTGTGGTGAACGGGGAAGAATATCCGCTGGGATATTCGCTGTTTGAGGATGATTATGAGTATGATGAGCGGACGGAGGTCCGGCGCGGGGCGTTTCGCGCATTTTCCGATAAACTGAAACAGTATGAGAATATTACGGCGGCGATTTACAATACACAGGTACAGAAAGAAAAAACATTGGCAGATCTGCGCGGCTTTGATTCCGTATTTGACAGCATGCTTTTCGGTCAGAAGGTTTCCCGTGAGATTTATGACCGCCAGATTGATCGAATCATGGAGCATCTGGCGCCTCACATGCGGCGCTACGCAAAACTGCTGCAGCGGGTGCACCATCTGGATCAGATGACCTATGCGGACTTGAAGCTGCCGGTTGACAGCGGGTATAATCCGAAGATTACGATTGCGGAGGCGGAGGATTATCTGGCAAAAGGCCTTTCGCCGCTGGGGGAGGACTATGTGGAGATGGTCCATGAGGCGTTTCGTGACCGCTGGGTGGATTTTGCGAAGAATCAGGGGAAAGAGACCGGAGGGTTCTGCGCTTCGCCGTATCAGAAAAATTCCTATATTCTGCTGACATGGAATGAACGGATGTCGGATGTGCTGACACTGGCTCATGAGCTGGGGCATGCGGGACATTTTCGTCTGGCTTCGGCAAACCAGTCCTGGTTTGACACCTTTGACCAGGATTTCATCGTCGAGGCGCCGTCCACGACAAATGAGATTATCATGGCACATTATCTGTTAAAGACAAATCCGGACAAGCGGTTTCGCCGCTGGGTATTGTCCTGTATGATTTCCAATACGTATTATCACAATTTTGTGACGCATTTGCTGGAGGCTGCCTACCAGCGTGAAGTCTATAAAATTGTGGACGCGGGCGGAAGCGTACAGGCGGAGACGTTGAACCGGATTATGCGGGAGACTCTGGAGCGGTTCTGGGGCGGCGAAGTGGAGATTACCGAAGGAGCGGAGCTTACCTGGATGCGCCAGCCGCATTATTATATGCAGTTGTATTCTTATGTTTACTCTGCGGGACTCACCATCGGGACGCAGATGTGTCGTCGGATTGAGACGGAAGGGGATGCTGCGATTAACGATTGGAAAAAGGCGTTGGCCGCGGGAGGCACCTTGTCTCCGGAGGAGTTTGCGGCGGCTGCGGGGGTGAATCTGGCTTCGGAGAAGCCGCTGATGGATACCATCGCGTATATCGGAGAGATTATTGATGAGATTATCGAACTGACGGAGGAGCTCGGGGAGTAATGTGTGATATGAGTACAGTTAAAGTCGTCGAGGCTGACACAACATCCTGCAAAAACGACCCGGGTGATAGGAACGGTTCGGGCTGTTTCGGAGCGGGTCGGTCTTTGCAGCATCGGAACGCGCGGCGGTACCTATAATGTGTATTTGCGCTGCGGAAAACTATCCGCGATAGATTGACAAATATGCAAAATTAATGTAAAATTAAATTTGAATTTTTTGTGAACGCAAAAAATGAAATTCGAAAAGGAGAAAAATGAAATCATGAAGAAGAGAGTAGTTAGCCTGCTCCTCGTTGGCGCGATGGCGATGAGCCTGGCGGCATGCGGCAGCAGCAGTTCCGATTACACTGCGGACGACACATCGACTTCGGCAGAGGCAGAGGCGGAGACCGGATCTGAAGAAGCCGGCGGCATACCTGACGGTTACGAGGAGACATCTGCTGCGGTTTATGATGACGCGCTGGGAGCTTTCTATGAGGTTTATGAGGAGGCGAAGGAGGCTGAGACCGTTTCAGAGCGCTATGCACTGATGGCGCAGGCGGAGGCCTATTTACTGGAATCCGGAGTGACGATTCCGACAACGACGCAGGGAGGGCGCTATCAGCTGTCCAGAGTGGCGCCGTATACATGCAGTTCCGTGCTCTGGGGATCCGATAATGTCCGTTATCATCAGTTGCTTGTGACTACCGAACTGATTAACGCGGAAGATTATGCTGAGATGAAAGAGGAGTGGGCGGAGCTTAAAGGCACCGGCACTTATGAGGAGTGGGCGAAGTCCTATCTCGAGGACAAAGGCTATACCTTAAAAGATGAATATAATTATCCGTACACCGAAGATCCGGCGACCTATGATATCCTGTCGTCTTCCCTGTCTGTTGACGCAGAGGCGCTGATCAATACCTACGATGGGTTGGTAGAGTATGATGTTGAGAATGAAATTCAGCCGGCACTGGCAGAGAGCTGGGAAGTTTCTGACGACGGTTTGACATATACCTTCCACCTTCGTGAAGGTGTTATGTGGGTGGATTCTCAGGGCCGCGAGATCGCGGAAATGACTGCTGATGACTTTGTGGCCGGTATGCAGCATATGATGGATGCGCAGGGAGGCCTGGAGTATCTGGTTGAGGGTCTTATTGTAAATGCTTCTGAGTATATTGGCGGTTCTGTGACAGACTTCGCTGAAGTCGGTGTTGAGGCTGTGGATGATTATACATTAGTCTATACACTGGAAGAACCCTGCTCTTACTTTATGACTATGCTTGGCTATAGTGTGTTTGCTCCGATGTGCCGCTCTTATTATGAGTCACAGGGCGGAAAGTTCGGTGTGGAGTATGACGCGAGCGCATCTGACTATACTTATGGCCAGAACTCCGACAGCATCGCATACTGCGGACCTTACGTAATTACGAATGCAACAGAGAGCAATAAGATCGTGTTCTCCGCGAATGAGTCTTACTGGAATGCAGAAAATATCAATGTTAAGACAATTAACTGGATCTTTGAGGATGGTACTGACGCGACCAAGTCTTATTATGATGTGCTCAGCGGCACCATCGACAGTGCAAGCCTGAATACCTCTGCTCTGGAGCTGGCAAAAGTCGAGACAGATGATGCCGGCAATGTATATTATGACTATTATGCACATGTCACGGATACAGACGCGACTACTTATCAGAGCTTTATCAACCTGAACCGTACCGCATTTGCCAATGCGAATGATACAACGACAGCGGTATCTTCCCAGACCGAAGAGGATGCAGAGCGGACTAATGCGGCAGTTAATAATCAGTACTTCCGTCTGGCGGTAGATTTTGCCTTCGACCGCGCTTCCTACAATGCACAGAGCAATGGCGAGGATTTGAAGTACAACTCTTTGAGAAATACGATCGTTCCGGGCAATTTTGTAACCCTGGAGGAGGACGTGACTCTTGACATCAACGGCACGGAGACCACATTCCCGGCAGGCACTTACTATGGCGAGATTGTACAGGCTCAGATTGATGCAGACGGTATTCCGATCACAGCGTGGGATCCGGAAGCCAACGACGGTGTCGGCTCCAGTGATGGTTATGACGGATGGTATAACCCGGATAACGCGATGGAATACCTGCAGATGGCGATCGATGAGCTTGCAGAGGAAGGCATCACCATTGATGAGGATAATCCTATCTATCTGGATCTGCCGTATCCGATTGATACCGAAGTTTATGTCAACAGGGCAAACGCATATAAGAAGTCTGTGGAGGAGTCTTTGAATGGCCTGGTAATTGTTAATCTGGTAGAGTGCGCTGACCAGTCAGAGTGGCTGTATACCGGATATTACACTACTTATGGTTATGAGATGAATTATGACCTCTTTGACCTCTCTGGTTGGGCTCCGGATTATGGTGATCCTGATACTTATCTTGGCTGCTTCCAGCCGGATTATGCCGGATATATGACGAAGTGCTTCGGCATTTACTAAAAATACACAGCGACAATGAAGTTGAAGAGAACGGGGGAAAACCCTCCGTTCTCTTCTCAACATTTACAGGTTGGGAAGGTTTTGCTGGGGCAATGCTTTCTTCTACCGGATGAGAGAGAGTATTATGGCTAAATATTTAATATCAAGAATTATTCGAGGTATCATCTCTGTCGCCGCTGTGGTTGCTATCATCATGGTTATGATCTATGGTCTGATGGATCGGACATTGATTTTTGCTCAGGACAGCACATATTCACATACCAGCAACAATTCCAAGGTCACTTACCGTTACTCCAAGTGGGAGGAATACGGATATTTAGATTATGTTCCTTATGCGGATTATCTGCAGGGTTTGCTGGATGAAGGTGAAATTGACGAGGAGACACGATCTTCCGCCGTTTCAATCGGACGGACAGAAGAAAACGATTCTGATCTGGTCAGTGAATATGTGGCACAGTTTACTTCGTATTACAAATCACAAGGGTACACGGTAGTTCGTCTGGATGCCGTAATGCAAAGTACGAAAAAAGTAGCGGATGGCGGCACGCAGCAGCTTTTCGCTTATAAGAACATTCCGCTTGGAAGACGTTTGCTTTCTTACTTTGGCAGTATTTTTGTTATCGATAATGTCGATAATGTTGAGGAGATTGAGGGGGAACGGGGACTTACCTTTACATGGTATGATCCGATGTATGGCGGAGAAAAGTTTTCACCGGCGTTAATGGGGAACGGAACGACACACAAATACTTGATTTATTTTGACAATCAGTTTCCGTATTTCCACCAGAATATCCTGACGATTCATTTGGGGACATCCTATGTCATCAATTCGGGTATTGATGTATTCACGACGATGACGGCGTCTCAGGGATCTTATGTAAAATCGAATATTACTTATCCTACCGGACTGGCGGAGAGCAGCGCGGACGATCTTCACACTGCGACCTATGTCAAAAATTCTCTGAGCTCCAGCGCGGTGCTGGAGGCCCGGTATACGGATGATTATACGAATGTTTCCACTGTGAAAAACGGTATGTCCAAGATGGGCTATTCCTTTGTAATCGGTATTATCGCGGTTATTATTTCTTATGCGCTTGGCATTCCGCTTGGGATTACAATGGCAAGGCGGAAGGATAAGCTGGTGGATCAGATCGGAACGGTTTATATTATTTTCATTCTGGCGGTACCGTCTCTGGCCTATATCTTCCTGTTTAAGGCAATCGGCGGAAAGATCGGCTTGCCTACCACCTTTGATCTGGATTCCTCCGGGAAGCTGATGTATCTGCTGCCGATTGTTTCGCTGGCCTTGCCTGAAATAGCGAACCTTATGAAATGGCTGCGCCGTTACATGATCGACCAGATGAATTCAGATTACGTGAAATTTGCGCGGTCCGGAGGTTTGACGGAGCGGGAGATCTTTACCAAGCATGTGTTAAAGAATGCTTCGATTCCGATCATACATGATATACCGGCAAGTGTTCTGGGCGCATTGGTCGGTGCGATCATCACGGAGCGTGTGTACAGTGTTCCCGGTGCAGGTAATTTGCTAACGGATGCGATCAACAAATATGACAACAGTGTGATTGTCGGTGTGACAATGTTTTACGCCATACTGACAGTTGCTTCCATTATCATCGGTGATGTCCTGATGTCTGTGGTTGACCCGCGGATTTCGTTCTCATCGAAAAACCGGTAGAAAGGGGAAGTTTTTTATGAAAGATTATAACTTAGATGAATTGGGCCTCTCAAAAGAGGAGTTGTTTTCCAGAGTGGACATTGACAGCCTGGACTCTGAAAAGATAACAGCGCCGAAGTATTCCTACTGGCGGTCCGTGTTCCGCGTGTTTTTCCGAAAGAAGATTAACATTATTATTCTTGCGGTTCTGGTAGTATTGATACTGGTTGCTTATATTTATCCGGCAGTATTTTCGTATGATCGGTTTGGCAATCTGTTGAATTCATCGGCAAAACACCTGTCTCCGAGGGCGGCGATTCAGCAGTTTGGATTCAGTATCCACTATATCCTGGGTACCGGTTCTGCAGGCCAGTCAACGTTTGATGCGGTCTGGTATGGTGCGCGTATTTCCATTTCTCTGGCATTTGTCTGCGCGGCGATCAATATGACGGTCGGCGTGGTTGTCGGGGCGGTCTGGGGATTTTCCAAGAAAGTGGATATCGTCATGACAGAGGTTTACAATATTATCGGAAACATTCCGTATGTTTTGCTGATCTCCGTTATGGTTATGCTGTTTTCTGCCAGTTTCTGGACAATGGTGTTGGCGATGACGGTGACAGGCTGGCTGTATATTGCATATTTCATTCGAACGCAGGTAATTATCATTCGAGACAGGGAGTACAATCTTGCTTCGAAATGTCTGGGAACCGGAACGGTGAAGATTGTGTTAAAGAATATCCTGCCGTTTATGACGTCCATCATTGTTACCCTGCTGGCAACGGAGCTTCCGTCCTATATCTCCTATGAGGTATTCCTCTCCTACATCGGTATGGGCCTGTCGGATATGTCTCTGGGCCGTCTGATCTATGAGGCGGAGAGTGCGATGGTTACACCGGGATGGCAGTTTGAGTTCTGGAGCCCGGTGGCGGTAGCTTCCATCATCACGATCGTGCTCTACGTCGTGGGACAAAATCTGGGCGATGCCTCAGATCCGAGAACGCATATGTAGGGGGACGCCATGGAAGAGAAAAAAGTATTGTTATCAATTAAAGATCTGGAAGTAAAGTTCCGTGTGCGCGGACGTGTCCTGACGGCCATCCGCAATGTGTCTTTGGATATTTATGAAAATGAGTCGATTGCCATCGTGGGTGAGTCCGGTTCCGGGAAGTCTGTGTTTACCAAGACCTTCGCCGGGATGCTGGACAGCAACGGATTTATCAGCAACGGGCGTATCATTTTCAATGATGAGGAGCTGGTTCATCAGGTGGAACCAGTCACGGAGGATGCAAAGAAACTGATGGATGATTCGATTCATCGGTTGAATGCGATTGCAAATTTGCAGTTTGGTGCAGCTACGTATCGGGAAATGCTGGAATTGGAAAGCGAATATCGGGAGAAGACCCTGCCGGATGCGAAGGGGAAACCGACCCAGACGCCGGATTCCGCGTGGTTGGCTGCGTATAATGAGAAAAAGGCGGCCCTGCAGGCGCAGTATAATCAGGAAATCGCGGCTCCGATTACAGAGAAGATGAAGGAGCAGAACCTGCTGATCGCGAAGGAGATCCACCTTTCCGTAGGCCGTCTGCCGAAGCGCACGAGAAAAAAACGGGCGCATGACATCATTGATGCTTTTAAAAAGGCCATGCAGCTGGGGCTGGATCTGGACGATGAGGATGTGCGGACAAAGGTTTTCGAGGAAGTGACCTTCCGCGTGGCTTATGACAGTGAGACGGAGACAGAACTTCACGGCACCTGCATTCTGAATCTGGCAAAGGTGCAGGATGAGCGTGACTGGGGACAGATTCGCGGAAAGAAGATTTCCACGGTTTTCCAGGATCCGATGACATCCCTTGACCCGATCATTACGATCGGCAAGCAGATGACTTCTATTATCATGAAACACCAGAATTGCTCAGAGGTAGAGGCGAGACGGCGTGCGATTGAAATGATGGATAAGGTGGGAATCCCGCATCCTGAGGCGCGGTTTGACGACTATCCGTTCCAGTATTCCGGCGGTATGCGTCAGCGTATTGTTATTGCCATCGCGCTTTCCTGCCAGCCGAAGATCCTGATCTGCGATGAGCCGACAACGGCGCTGGATGTTACGATTCAGGCGCAGATTTTGCAGCTGATCAAGGATTTGCAGAAGGAGTTCAACTACACAACCGTATTTATCACGCATGACCTGGGCGTAGTCGCCAATATCGCGGATCGTGTGGCCGTAATATATGCGGGGCAGATTGTGGAGCTGGGAACGGTAGAGGATGTTTTCTATGATCCCCGTCATCCGTATACCTGGGCGCTGTTGTCCTCCCTGCCGCAGCTTGCGCAGAGAAATACAAAGCTGTACTCGATTACCGGTACGCCGCCGTCTCTTTATAATGAGATTAAGGGCGACGCTTTTGCACCGAGAAATCCGTATTGCTTAAAGATTGATACGCTGCTTGAGCCTCCGATGTTTCAGGTCAGCGATATGCATTACGCAAAGACCTGGCTGTTAGAGGAGAATGCACCGAAGATCGATAAGCCGGAGGGCATTCACAACATTCATGAGAAACTGACACATGCATTTAATATACAGGAGATTTGAACGTGCCTACATCAAACGAACAGAATAAAAAGAAAATTTTGGGTTCGTCCGGCGTTTTGCCTGAGCACGGCCCTATCGATGAAAATGGCAGGGAAATCTTACTGTCAGTGAAAAATATCGATATCACCTTCGGAAAAGGCGATACGGCTGTAAAAGCCGTGAAAAATGCGTCCTTTGATATTTATAAGGGCGAGACATTCTCGCTGGTCGGCGAGTCCGGTTCCGGAAAAACAACGATCGGCCGGGCGGTGATCCGGGTAAACCCGCTGTCCGCCGGTGAGATTCAGTACAAGGGAACACGGATTTCCGGGAAAATTTCCAAAGCGCTTGACCGCGAGGTCATCCGTAATATCCAGATGGTCTTTCAGGATCCGGCCGCATCCCTGAATGAGCGTGCGACGGTAGATTACATCGTGTCTGAGGGACTTTACAATTTCCATCTGTATGAGGATGAAAAGGACCGGGAGCAGAAGGTTGAGAATATGATCAACGAGGTTGGACTGCTGCCGGAGCATCTGACCCGTTATCCCCATGAGTTTTCGGGAGGCCAGAGGCAGAGAATCGGCCTCGCCCGGGCGATGGTTATGGAACCGGAGCTGGTTGTGGCAGACGAGCCGATTTCCGCGTTGGACGTGTCCATCCGTGCGCAGGTTCTGAACCTGCTGAAGAAGTTCCAGGAAGAAAAGGGAACCACTTACCTCTTTATCGCGCATGACCTGTCCATTGTCCGGTTTATCTCGGATCGGATCGGCGTTATCTACAAGGGAAATATTGTAGAGGTAGCCACAGCGGAGGAGTTGTTTGATTTCCCGCTGCACCCCTACACACATTCCCTGATTTCCGCGATCCCGATTCCGGATCCGCAGCTGGAGAAGAACAAAGTCCAGTATGTCTACGATCCGTCGATCCATGACTACAGTGAGGATCAGCCGGAGTTTGTCAACATCGGCCATGATCACTGGGTATGGGGCAATAAGAAAGAGATCGAGGAGTATAAGGCTATCCGCGAAAAGGGGGAGCCGATCAAGTCGATCACCATTTCCAAATCCGGAGCCGGTTTGAACACTGAATCGCATCAGGTGGAGCTGGACAAGGCGGAGCAGGAATTCCTGAAAGCGCCTGTTCATGATACCGGAAATGTTTTATACACCGTGTTATCCTTCTTTATCCCGATTCTCGGCGCGATACTGGCCGTCGTATTCCGGAAGAAACTGTACCTGCGCAACCATAAGGTATGTAAGAAGGGAGCCATCGCGGGTCTGATCTTCTATATCGTCATTATCGCGATCTTCCTGCTGTTATTGTTGCTGGTTATCGTGTAAAAGTGAAAGGTGATTTTATATGGGACGCACAGTGAACACGAAACGTACACCGCCGCGCCCGAAACCTGTAGAAAAAGTAGAATTGTCAGAAAAGCATTTGAAGAGAAGGCTTGTTCTGACAATTCTCTTTATTTGCATAGGGGCCGGTGCAATCGCGTATGGATTTATGCAATTTCTTTCGGGAGATAACAATGAGGGATGGACGGAGATTGAGGCAAACTCTACCTCTGACGAGTTAAGCTGCAGCGGGGACTTTGTTTTCCTCTATGAATTGGGCGCGGGGGATACGTCTGCGCTGTCAGAAAATAAGGTTTTAAAGAGTCTGTATACAGAGCTGGCGGTGGAGATTTACAAGGTCTTTGATGTGGATTATACCTATGATGAGGTTGGAAATGTCCGTAGTATTAATCAGAGCCCGAATGAAATTGTGACCGTGGAGCCGGCGCTGTATGAAGCGCTGCAGACCGTGCAGGAGTACGGTGACCGAAGCATTTATCTGGGTCCGGTATATCAGATTTATGACAGCCTGTTTTTCTGCGAGGATGATTCTCAGACCGTGGATTATGATCCGTATCAGAACAGCTATCTTATGGAATATTACGGGGAGATCGCGGCTTTCGCCTGTGATCCGGATTCTGTGGATATTGAACTGCTGGGGGATAATCAGGTGCGCCTGGCCGTCTCGGAAGAATATCTTGCCTACGCGGAAGAGAACGACATTACGGACTATATTGATTTTTCGTGGATGATGAACGCATTTATCATTGACTATCTGGCGGATTCCCTGATGGAGAACGGTTATACGCATGGGTGTATTTCGAGCTACGACGGGTTTGTGCGGAATCTGGATGACCGTGAGGTCTCCTATTCCTTTGCCGTATACAGCCGCGACGGCGCTGTGATCGACCAGCCGGCAATCCTGCAGTACACGGGAACGAGGAGCATCGTGTATCTTCGCAATTATATGATGTCGGAGGCGGACACGTATCACTACTACGAGATGGCTGACGGGGAGATTCGGACAATGTATCTGGATCCGGAAGATGGCCTGTGTAAGAGCGCGGTCAATGATTTGGTTTCTTACTCAGAAGAGAAAAGCTGCGCGGAAGTACTGCTGTCTGTGAAGGGGATATATATCGCCGAAGAGCTGGATGCGGAGGAGCTGGATGCACTGGGCGGGAACGGCGTGTATTCGATCTATATGGCGGATGGGGCGCTGAGGTATAACGAGTCGGGGCTGGAAGAACAGGTCGGTGATGATGGGACAGTGTACCTGGTGCGGTGATATGTAGATTATTTTCCAAAAAGATCGCTGTGCGTACCTGTCCGGGATAATGTCAGGACAAGGATATCATCATCTACACGGTAGATTAGTAACCAATCGGGGAGGATGTGGCACTCTCTGTGCCCCACCCATTCTCCGGTCAGTTCGTGGTCTTTGTTTTTCTCTGGCAAAGATTCGCCTCGAGATAGCATTCTGATAATGTCATCCATCAGTTCAATGTTTAAATGACGCTTCATTGCCACTTTATAGTCTTTTTTGAATCTGGCAGTCCATACAATTTCTCGTTTCATTTTTTTAACTCCAGTAATGCTTCTTCAACATCAGAATAGTGTTTTATGCTGTAGTCATGGGCGATGCGTTCGGCTTCCAACATTGCGGCAACAGTTTCTCTGTTTGGTTTGTCAAGCTTCACTTCAAAAGGAAAACCTCCGACGCGAAGTGACTGGCGCAAAAATACATTGATGGCTGTGGTGAGGTTCACGCCAAGTTCGCCATAGAGGGCCTCGCATTGTTTTTTTATATCGCTGTCCATACGGACGCTGAAGTTGGTAGTATTGGCCATATATAATCACTCCTTTCGTATTGTATTATACATGCAATGCATGGCGATTGCAAGGCAAAATAACCTCAATCACATAAAAAGTGTCGCCCTGCGACACTTCGCGCGCGAGCGGTTGCGCAGCAAAAACTTCCTATCCGCGACGCATTGGCTCACTTAGCGAACATCGTGAGCTTAGTGAACAAGCGTGCACAGCTGCTGCGCATCCTCACGGAGTGTTTTTTGTATCATAGGAAAGCCAACGCTTTAGCACTTTACAACAACAAGGTCTTTCCTATGATATAAAAAATGGATTCCATATAGTGGGGGAAGTAATAAGGTGAGAGTCTGTATATCTTGATTATGATATGGATTTTGATGGAATCACGAGAAGTCTCTCGTAATATCCTTCAGCCACTTTTTGCTCCGGTAATGCCGGATCACGACCGGCACTTTCCAGAACTCGTCGAGGCAGAGGATAAAGTAGACCACCATCGGCGGCGCATCAAACACGAAAGCGCTTAAGAACCCAAGCGGCACAGAGATGCACCACATGGTAACGGTGTCGCAGATCAGTCCGAAGCGGGAGTTTCCTCCGGCGCGGAAAATGCCCGCAATCAGCAGCGTGTTCATGGCCTGCCCGATGATATAGTAGGAGCTGATGAGCAGCATAAACCGCATATAGCGGGCGGCCGTGTCGGTCAGCGTAAAGAGGTGAGGAATCAGCGGGGTGATCGCCAGAATAACACCTGCAGTGGCCAGTCCGATCAGGAAGGTCGTGCGGCAGAGCCGTCCGGCCATGATGTCTGCATCCTGCATCCGTTTTTCTCCGATGGTCTTTCCGAGGAGGACGGAGCCGCCGCCGGAGAGTCCGAAGCAGAGAACGGTACAAAGATCGCGTACATTGGTGGCAATGGCGTTCGCGGCCACGACGTCTGAGCTCAGGTGGCCGAGGATGATGGAATAACTGGAAAAAGCCAGTGTCCAGATGATATCGTTTGCCAATGCCGGAAGTGAATATTTTAAAAAGTCCTTAAACAGAAGCTGATTGCGCCCGAACAGCTGCCGAAGGCTTGGCGCAAATATTTTCCCGGAGAAAAGGTCGCCCAGACAGAGCACGCACTCAACGATTCTTGCAATCAGTGTAGCCAGTGCGACGCCGAGAACGCCCAGCTTCGGTGCGCCGAAGAGACCGAAAATAAATACGGCATTCAGCAGCATGTTCAGCACGAGCGCGATACCGGAGATCATAGTGGACAGACGGGCGCGCTCTACGCTTCGGAGTGTGCTTTCATAAACGGTAGAAAAACTCTGAATAAAATACGAGATGCCGATGATGCGCAGATAGGTCACGCCGATATCCACAAGCGCCAGATCATTCGTATAGACCAGCATCAGCTGCCGCGGAATCAGTAAGGTCAGAACCGCAATGACGGCTGTAACAGACATGCCGATTTTTAGCGCAATGCCCATAACGGTCTGGATGGAATTCATGTCCTTCTTTCCCCAATACTGGGAGCAGAGCATGGTAATACCGGAAGAAATGCCGAAAAACAGCCCTGTGAGGATAAACTGGTACTGGTTGGCCAGAGAGACGGCGGAGAGGGCATCTTGTCCGACGAATCCCAGCATAAAAACATCCGCGAAGTTAACGGCAGTGGTCAGAAAATTCTGTATGGTAATGGGCAGCACCAGTGCAAAAAGTGCGTGGTAAAAGGCCTTTTTTTCGTTCATAATCGTTCTCCGTTTATCTGTGTATGATCGTTTTTTTACTTTCTATGCAATCCGAACGTCTTTCTTACGATACCTGCCTGTAAGGCTTAGAACAATATACTATAGAAAATCTGACGTTTCAAGAGAATTATTGACTCTTTTTGGTCAGAAAAACGGCGAAATCGGAAGCTTGTCTTGCATTGATGTGACACGGGGAGTATAATAAAAATACTAGTTTCAAATGTACGGGAATCGTTAAAATAAACGAAATGGGAGGAAAAAATGGGATTATTCGGAAAAAAGGAGGTTTGTCCGGTCTGCGGGAAAAAAGTTAAGGGAGATGTGCTCATTCGAATTAAGGATAATATTTCGCTCTGCCAGGCGTGCAGTGCCAGAGTAAATATGGATGTAGCGCTTTTGCCGCAGCAGACAGCGGAGGACATCCGCAGGCATTTGGAGTACCGGGATCAGAATCAGGAGAAAGTGGACAGCTTCGAGAATACCTGGAGCGAACGTGTCGGTGTATTTACGGTTTGCATGGATGGAAACAAGAAGATGTGGTATTGCACCAAAAATAAAAAAGATAAGAATCCGCCGATTCTGTCTTACGATGAAGTGGTCAGTGCTGTGTATCTGGAGGACGACGAGCCGGCAGAGGAAGAGGAGAAAAAAGGTGTTTTCGGTTCCCTTTTCGGCGGCAAGAAAGAGGCAAAGACGCTTCACAGCATGAAGATTCATGTAGAGCTGAGCAACCCTTATACCAGAACGCTTGAGCTGGAGGCTGTTCCGGTGAATGGGGAGGTCAGGACCGGCAGCATGTCTTATAAGTCAAACAGAAAGGCACTGGATAAGGTCATGGAGATGATGAACACGATACTGAGAGATCGGGAACAGGCAGAGCCGGCACCAGCGTGTGAACTGCAGCAGGGTGATTCCGCTGAGGCGGGATCCGCGTCGGAAGAGTAAAAAACGGAAGAAAAAAATGAAATGCGCGGGAGATGGTAATTTTCCGCGCATTTTGCATATTCTATGGGAAAGATTTGTTTTTGGAGACTATTTATGGATTTCGGACAGCGATATTTTGACATGTTCGGCAGAGAGGCTGCCGAAGGAATCCCGTTTTATATGACATATCCGATGAGGAATTCTTTTCTGGATGAAGCAGAGTATGAGAGAGACTGCAGACGCCTGCAGGGGATGTATCCTGAGGATGCGCAAAAAATTCAGGTGTTGGCGGAGCGGGAGTGCGACAAAATGGAATATGAGGGGAGTATGATGTTTGATGAATATCCGGATCGCCTGCTGTTCCGTATGATGTGCCGGAATATTTATCGGGAACTGCGGGAGGATGACGGGGAGACAACGCAGGTGCCGGACCGCAATGATCTGTTTTTACAGTTGATCGAGGTGATGCTTGCGCAGGAGATGTATCGCAGGAGATGCCGGTACCGCCGCTGCCGGAGATGGTATTGAAGTTGTTAAATTTTTGAAAAACACGTTGTGATTTAGGCGGAAAGGCTATACAATGGGATACAAAACGGATTCCTGAAAGGATAGACAAGATGATAAAACCCTGGAAACAAGTGATAATTTTAGTATTGGTATTTTTTGCGGGGGTTTTTGCGTTTGAACGGCTGATGAATCATGAAACGCAGGATATGACCGCAGATATGGCGGATGCCACATTGCCGGTTCTTTATCTGTTGGAAGGGGAGGAACGGGTAAATGAGCTTCATGGTTATACGACGGAGATGGATGCTGCCTCTGTCCGGGATACCATTACGCCGGTTGAGTCCGGAGGTTCTTTGTCTGTCAGTATAGATTCTTACGGAAATCAGGTGAACTCTGTCAGCTATGAAGTGAGAAGCCTGGATACAACACGTCTGGTTCAGGAATCAGAGGCAGAAAATCTTTCAGCTGCGGATGATCTGGTATCAGCGGAATTGGCGATTCAGAATCTGCTTACGGAAGGCGAGGAGTATCTGCTGGTTATTAAGGTGACGACAGATGCTGATACCTGCTGGTTTTATACCAGAATTATTCAGGAGGATGACAGTTATATCAGAGAGTGCATCTCATTTGTAAAAGAGTTTCACGAAATTACCATGGACAAGGAGCGTCAGAGCGAGCTGGCCAGTTACATGGAGCCGGAATCTTCTGCAGATAATACGACATTGCAGACGGTGACGATCAACAATAGTCTTTCACAGGCCTGCTGGGGTGATTTTGAGGGAACGGAGGTTACCGAACCATCCATTTCGATTAAAGAGCTGAATGATAGTTATAATGTGATTTTACTGACTTACATTCTGTCTTCGACTGATGAGGACGGGGATATGGAATATTATAATGTGGAAGAATATTATCGTGTTCGTCAGGGTGCCCAAAAGGTTTATCTGCTAAGCTTTGAAAGGACAGTGGAGGAGATCTTGCAGGGGGAAAGCGGACAGATTGACGGAGATACGCTGATTCTCGGTATTCGTTCCGCCGATGTGGATTTTATCGCGAATGAGACCGGAACGGTGGTCTGTTTTGTTCAGCAGGGAGAACTCTGGAGTTATAATACAGATAATAACAGCCTGACGCAGGTGTACAGCTTCCGGACGTTGGGAGAGACGGATGTCCGGGAGAATTATGGTGAGCATGATATCCGTCTTATCCGTGCCAGTGAGAGCGGCAGCGTGGATTTTATTGTTTACGGGTATATGAATCGCGGAGAACATAAAGGTGAAGTGGGAATCAGTGTCTGTCACTATGACAGTTCTACGAATACGGTGGAAGAGCAGCTGTTTATCCCATCGTCAGATTCTTACCAGATCATGAAAGAAGAAATCGGCCGGGCAATGTATATTTCAGATTCCGGTATGTTTTATTTTGTTATGAGCGGCCAGGTGCACGGTGTGGATCTGGAGACACTGGAGGATTCGATTTTTATTTCCAGTCTTACAGATGATAATTATGAGACGTCTGAGGATGGCAGATATCTGGCCTGGACATCGGGGGATGCGGCGGAGGCGACGACTTTGCATCTGACGGATCTGGAGACCGGGGAGACCAGTGACATTGAGGCGGAGGAAGGATATGTGATCCGTCCGCTGGGATTTATGGATACGGACTGTATTTACGGGCTGGCGGCGAAGGAAAATATTTCGGAAGAGTCCGATATTTTTGCAATGAGTACAATCATTATCGTGGACGCTTCCGAAGAGAATCCGGAGGCTTTAAAAACGTATGATGCGGGAAACACCTATGTGACAGAGGCGACCATAGAAGATGGGAATATTTATCTTAGCCGTGTTGTCTTAAGCGGAAGCGCCTGGGTGGAGACGGAAAGCGATACGATATATAATCGCGATATGCAGGAGGAAGATTCGGTATATGTCTCGGAGATCACATCAGATGTTAAGCAAAGAGAGGTAACGCTTCAGCTGTCGCAGGAGGCTTCCGGGACTCTGAGTCTGTTGACGCCGAAGCAGATTCTCCCGGAGGAGTCTGTCACGCTTGAATTGGCGGATCAGGGAGAAGGCAGCGCGTATTATGTTTATGCAAAAGGGAAAGTGCTGCTGGGGACAGACAGTATTTCGGAAGCGGTCATCCGCGCGGATGAGAATCGCGGTGTGGTGGTCGGAGCGGATCAAACGTATCTTTGGAAGCGGGCAAAAGCCTCTTCCCAGTCTCTGACTGTTTCGTCCGGAGAAGGCAGCTCCTCTCAGGCAAAAGCGATTTCCATTCTCTTAAAGCGTGTCGGGGAAACAGCAGATGCGGACGCGCTGCTTGCGGAAGGAATGTTTGTTTATGAGATTTTAAGCAGCGCCGTTTCAGAAGGGGAAACCTATAATCTGACCGGGTGTACGCTGGAACAGACATTGTATTTTGTCGGTATCGGGAACCCGGTTTATGCTGTTCGGGACGGATCTGCCGTGTTGATCATCGGGTATACTGACAGCAGCGTTACGATTTACGATCCGCTTGACGACAGCAGCAGCACCGAGTCGCTCACTTCATCGACTGAGGAGTTTGCTGAGAGCGGGAATATATTTTATGTTGTGACAGAGAAGTAATCTGTGCGTGTTCAGTGATTTCGTCTCTGGCGCAGTGAAGCAGGAAATGATAGCGCATTTGGGCGGATTTCAGCTGGTAGATATAGCAGTCGATCAGATCCGGATCCAGAGCGTGGTCAAGGTTCCTGTATGCGGAATCGAGGTCAATCTGTGCCTGCCGGATGGCCTCTGCGATGGAGTGTTTTTCCGGCTGTTTCTGGCCGGAATCAAAAAAATGTCTCATGTCTAACCTCCGATTGTTTTCAATGTATCTGTGATTTCCCGGACGTTTCCTGTAATCGGGGCAGGAAAAAGAGGTACTTCGTATAATATTTTAAAGTATTGATATAAGTATAGTCCGATC
>JAJPZY010000010.1 GCA_021204085.1 Clostridiales bacterium
CAACTTATCATAGAAGATCTGATATATTTACAGAAATAAATTCACACACTCATCTATTCTTTTACGGCAGAACCCGAAATTATGGAATTTTAAAACATAAACAGCGTTATTGTCAGTTCAGTATTAACAAAACGGGGAACTGAGGAGATTTTCTTCTCTGTCCCCGTTTTTCATTCTATATATTTTTTAACTGTTCACTTCTCATTTGCTCCATATCTGTTCATCTCCTCTCTGGGACTTGTTTTCATAAATCATTATATAACAGATTCCCGCCATTCTTATACTCTTTTTTCCGAAAACAAAATCAGATGTCATATCCGTATATCCACAGGCTTTTGATCTGCGGAACAAGTTCCTCCAGAGCCCAGTGCTTTTCACTGTTTTTTCTGCTGTTCGGATCGTTCACAATGACATTTCCATCTGAATCAATACCGGTAAGTACAATAAAATGACCGGAATATGTAAAATCACCCGGACCCACGGAACAGATGATCGGAGTGGATTCACTCAGGTTATCCCGGATATATGATTCACTCACTGTCCCGGTAGTAGCTGACAACCCAAAATATTCTGCACCGGTTGTCATAAGAGACCAGGATGTCCCCACACCATCTACATAATATCCCTGTTCCTCCGCAAAGCAGGCCATTTCATATGAATTCCACTCCGTATCACCTGTCAGCCCGCAGACTACCATTGACATGCAGGTTGGGCCGCAGCCTGTCATAGCCAGAAAATCGTCGCCATAATATTTATAGCCCCATCGTTCATCCCACTGGATAAACAACGGAATCTCACCGCTTTTTACTTCGTGGGATACATCCATGTTAAAATCTTTGTTTCCCTTTTTCGGATAATCCGATACAAATTTCTCTGCTTCCGGATACTTTTCCGCAAACTCCAAAAGGCTTTCAGGAATATCCGGATTACGTGATATCCTGCCACGGACAAATCCGGACACCGTTATGACCAGAACGAGGCAGACTGCTACGGCAAAAATACATTTGAAAATTTTCCGCCGCCTTTGCCGCCGTTTCTGCCTTTTTATCATTTTCTTTTGTATTTTCCGGCTTTTCTTTTTTGTCATCTGCTATATCCTCCGCACTTTTGAATCATACGGATAATACTATACAGTCATTTTTTTAAATCACAGATGGCTCAATTCTTAATAAAAATTAAAAACGGAAAAACCGGTATTTTATTTTAAGGTTTAACTGAATTGTCAGGAATTTAGCTGCATATGCGAGGGAAACATCGTATCTCTTTTCCTTTATGTTCACCAATGATTTTTTCCGCCCATATCATGTCATACCATCGGCCGAATTTATATCCGCATTTCTGAAAATATCCAACCTGCTCAAAGCCCATATGCGCATGGAACTGTGCACTGTTATTTGTAAGGTACTCATCCTCATTCTCTGTATAACCAATGCAGGCGTACAAGTTAAGGATACCCATTTCCCGAAGCCGTTTTTCCAGTTCTTCGTAGAGCATTCTCCCCAGTCCGCATTTCTGCGAATGGCGGTCCAGATAAATGGTCAGCTCACTGCACCACCCATATGCCGCGCGCCCGACAAAAGCACCCGCATATGCATATCCCAGGACAAAGCCGTCTCTTTCAATTACAAGATAAGGGTATTTTTCCATTGTTGCCTTCATCCTGTTCTGAAAAGATTCCAGTGACGGTACATCATATTCAAAAGAAATCGCTGTTTTTTCTACATAATATCTGTATATTTCCAGAATGCGGTCTGCATCAGAAAGCTTTGCATCCCGGATTTTTACCTCGTCCATAAGCGCCTCCGTTTTCCTGATTATAGCAGCTGAAACTCACTGCTTCACTGCATCCTGCTAACTAGCCCCTGTATCTTTGAGCATCAGGATCTCCACAAAAAGTCCATAAACACCGGTACCAGTTTTGCCCAGTCCGCCTCACAGTGACGGCCGCCCTGCTGCATACAAAGCTGCGTAACTGCGCCTTTTTCTCGCAGGACGGTTTCGATCGCCCGGTTACTGTCTGCAAGGACACTGCCAACTCTCCCCGTTTCTTTTTCTGCGGGCCGGAAGCCCTCCCGATCTCCCCAGCTTAAGAATACCCGGGTATCAGGATTTATCGATGCATCCCGGATATCGTTTGTAAGCGGTTCGGTAAACGGACTCACCGTAGAAGAGAGGCAGGCTGCCTTTGAAAAAACCTGATTATAGCGGATTACCCCGAACAGGCTCATCAATCCGCCCATACTGCTGCCCCCGATACCTGTGGCCTCACGGAATGAATACGTCCGATACGTCCGGTCAATTTCCGGCTTCAGTACATTCACAATCCAATCCAGCGTCTTCACCCCTGTGCCCTGGAAATCGCCAAAACGCCCATCCTGAAAATGATAGGGACAATACTCGATCAGCCGCTCCTGCCCTCTGTGGCTGCACTCAATCCCAACGCAGATCATGGGCTTGGGCCAGCGTAAAAAGAAATCACTAAGTCCCCAACATGTGCCATAGGTAGCGGTGCTGTCCAGGAACAGATTGTGACCGTCAAACATATACATCACCGGGTAGCGCTCATCACTTTGCTCATATCCGTCCGGCAGCCAGACAAACAGCCGCCGAGTATCTTCCGACGGAGAAAAATAAACCTCTTTTATTTGTAACATAACATCCTCTTTTATTCTTTCATCGACTTCATTGCAGCATCCGTCAGTGTATTGCCGTCTTTTTTACAAGGCGCTCATGCATTACCGCCATCACTGCCAGGACCGCCGCCAGATACACCGGAAGAAGGGCGATTGAAATATGATTCGCGATCAGCCCGAACAGCGGCGGCATCAGGCAGGTGCCTACATAAGCACTGGCCATTTGAACCCCGATCAATGCCTGCGATTTATCCGCGCCGAAATGCTCCGGCGTAGAATGTATGATACTGGGGTAAATGGGCGCACAGCCTACACCAACCAGGATCAGCCCGATAAATGCCAGCCGGCCGCCAATCGGAATCAGCAGCGCAATAATCCCTGCCGCCATAACCGCCTGCCCGATACGAATCATCTGTGTATCGCTGAAACGATAGGTCAGAAAGCCGTTTACGGCACGGCCAACAGTAATTCCGATCAAGAAGAGACTGGCAAAACGCGCAGCTGTCTCGACCGCAACGCCCTGATGAAGCACCAGGTAACTGCTGCCCCACAGCATCGCCGTCTGCTCTACGGCACAATAACAGAAGAACGTCAGCATAACCTCCTTCGCTCCCGGAATACCAAATATTTTCCGCAACGGAAGCGGTTTCGCCGAAGTCTCAGCCGCTTCCTCAATTTCCTCCCTGCAATGGTTCTTCTTCCAGAGAGGCAGACTGACAACCAGAATTACCGTCAAAAGCAGCTGTAAAACCGCCATACTGCGGTATCCGGCATTCCAGCTGTTCCCATTCGTCAATACATATCCCATCACGTTTGGTCCGACAATCGTACCAATCCCCCACATGCAGTGCAGCCAGCTCATATGGCGGCTGGGATAATGCAGCGCCACATAATTGTTCAGCGCGGCGTCCACGCTCCCCGCACCCAGCCCATAGGGAATTGCCCAGATCCAGAGCACAAAAAAAGAGCCGCTGACAGAAAATCCAAACATCGACATCGCCATAACAGCGGTGCTGACCGCCGTGATTTTCCCCGCGTTAAACCGCTTACTCAGCCGGTCACTCAGCAGGCTGGAGACCACAGTTCCTGCTGCGATCGTCATGGAGATAACGCCTGCAAAAGAAACAGGTACCCCAAATTCCCCATACATGGTCGGCCAGGCGGAGCCGAGAAGAGAATCCGGCAACCCTAAGCCGATAAAGGCTAAATAAATGACAACCAATAATAAATGAACCATATTTTCCTCCCCAAAAGAAATTGCCGCAAAAGCCGCAAAAAGTATAGCACATATTATTTGAGTCCTCAATCATCATTCACAGAAAATCTTCTGCTATAGCAAAAAGGGAGCCAATGCTCCCTTTTGCAATAATCTGAATTTTTTACTCATCCAGCAGGGGAATTTCCAGATATGATGCATACTCCCCGCCGCAGTAAACCGTCTGGTGTGCGACCCTTGTTTTTTCCTGCTTTGACCAGACTCCCGCATAATTCGAGTGAATCGAATACTGGGGAAAATCGGAAGATGAGATATCCACCCGAATCCGGGAACCTTTCTGCACTTTCCATGCAATATCCCACATATCCACACAGACTTCCATTATACTTCCCGGGACATGGGCCTCTCCCGAATTGTCCGCCGCAATCGTCGTAATCGATGAGCGGATATTCACAGACGTCCCATCTTTCCGCACCTCCATGATTTTCGCCGTAAACGCTGTATCATCACAATCCGTCGATACCTGCAGATGCACCCGCATTTTCTCGGCTATGGTAAATGCCTCCTCCACCGGTCCTGAGATAAATGACAGAACGTCCTCCCGAAATCCCGGTTCCGGCTGATACATGCTTCCGACCTTGTTTATGGAATGAAGCATGGATTCTCCTCCAAGAGATGGTACCGGGTTCTGCGGATCATAAATAAATTCTGCTGATGATGAAGCCTCCGGCGATTCTGACAGTAAAAACGCCTCCTCAAAATCAGTGTTTGCATCCGCATTCAGATATAACGTTTTATAACCCTTCGTCGGCATCGGCCAGGCTGTATATTCCTTCCACTCATCGGCACCGACAATATATGTCCGTACTTTTCTCTCAGGAGTCTGTTCTTCCATCAGAAGCATCCGGAACCACTCTGCCATAGCCGACACTTCACTATTCTGAAGGTTCTTCGGCTCATCCCACTCGATACAATTCTCGGAATAATGATTCCAGCAGCCAACGACCAGTGTTGTATTTTCCAACGCCTCCGCTCCCAGTGTTTCATAGGATTTGATGGCGCTGCCCAGATGATGATCATACCAGGCGTCCGTAATCAGCAACGGAATCTTTACTTTAGAAGGAATATCTTTAAGCATCTTCCAGAATCCCTGCTGCCAGTACTCATCCGCTTCCCTCGTCGCAGTAATCCACTGGCGATACCAGGGAATCTTCTGTCCCCACAGGCACTCATCTACTTCGTAATGCGGCATAAAGCGGCAGCTCTCCAGGTAGTCACTCTCAACCGGGAACCCGGCGTTTTCCATCGCCCAGGATGTCAGCACATCGTGCCGGAACAGTCCTTTCGAATAAGCCGATGTAAAGCGATCTGTACCATATACGCCAAGATACATTCCCTTTACCTTCGACGTTACCGCATCCGCCAGGCACCAGCCTGTCAGCGCGAGATAAGAATTCCCCCAGTATCCGATATTTTTCACCCACGGTTCATTCTGCAGCCAGTTTAACGTGTCCAAGCCATCCTGACGCTCATTAACATTCGGCTCCCACTGTCCCTCGGACTGCTCGGTTCCGCGGCAAAACTGAAGTACATAAATAAAACCTCTCTGCGCAAGATTCCTGCCGTGCATCAAATACATATCCATGGCATGAGCATAAGGTGACCGCTGCAGGATTACTGGGAGGCTGCTGCCCTCCGGAACCCCTTTTCCGTATAAAATATATGTTTTTAACCCGACGCCATCCGACATCGGCAACATGATTTCTTTTGAAAGCACTTCCGGATACAAAATATCCCATTCCAGCTTCTCATAATCCTCTTCTATTGCCTTTACTATTTTTGCAAAAAAATCTTCCATTATTTACCTTTCTGGCTACAACCAAACTGCCGGACAAATCAAACGATATGGCATAACTGATATCATTTCCTGTCAAAAAGCTGGTATCACACCTCCATCTCCAGCAGTGCGCTTCCCAGTGTTTTTCCATGCATATCCAACGCAAGCGACCGGGTCACACCGCCTCCCAACGCATCCTCCATAACAAAATTCAACGCATAAATCCCATGCATTTCATAGCGTGTTACTTTCCCGTGAACGATTTCCGAAAAATACGCTTTGATTTTCTCTGCGGTCACGCGTTCCAGCAAAATATCATAATCCTCTTTTTTATATGCAATTACCGATATCACGGATATATTTCCCTTGTCGCCCGTCCGGGAGTGGGCAATTTCCTTCAGCTTCATTTTTCTCTCCTTTTATTTCTTTCCTGCTTACAGCATCCCATTCGCTAGCCAAATTCTGCGTTCCTCAATTCAGTAAGGCAGTCAACCTCACACAAGAGCCACATGAATCTCAAAATGATCCACCGGAATCAGGATAGACGCGATACTGACGATATCACGGATACATTTTTCCGCCCCGCCTCCGCCGCAGGGGCCGTTGGTATAGAGTGCCTCGACTTCATTTCCGATGAGTTCTGCAGTCTCGCGGTCCTGTGTGCGGGCAGCTGCGCGTAGACGAACTTCCACAGGATTTCCCCAGGCACTCTCCGTTTCCACTCCTGTGTCATCACAGCATGTTCCGGTCACTATAGCTTTGCGATCTGCATAGCCGGAATTTGCAATCTCCCCGGATATCTTATCCCTATACAACGAATTTACTCCGATGTAATCAAACCGCACTTCCTCCAAATCCAACGATTTCATCTCAAACCGATGTTCCAGAATCTCTCTGGCCAACTGTGCACGCTTCAGGGCGTTGCTTCCGCCGTAACTGATCTGTCCCTCGCCGATATAGCAATCGTGATACCCCACGCTGGTCTTATAATATCCGTTGGGCGCCTTTCCGTCGATACCCGTAATCCGCACCCGATCCATACCAATCTGTTCTACACGAACCTTTGAAAAATCAGCAATCACATCCGGTGTATAATAATTTTCCGGATCCTGTATTTCATAGATAATCTGCTCTTTCACCGTGTCTTCCGTTACCATGCCGCCGGCCGACTCTAATTTAGATATCACACAGATTCCATCCTCATCCACCTCGGCAATGGGAAACCCAAGATCCCAAAGACGCGGCACATCCTTGTACCCGGGATCTGCGTAATAACCTCCGGTTACCTGGCCGGCGCACTCGAGCAAATGCCCCGCAAGCGTCCCCCTGCTCAGACGAGTGTAATCATCCATACTCCACCCAAACTCATGTACCAACGGCCCAAGTGTCAGAGAGGGATCCGCCACTCGCCCGGTAATCACAATGTCCGCGCCCATCTCCAGTGCCTTCACAATTCCGGCAACTCCGATATAACCATTTGCCGAGAGAATCTCTCCGTGAATATCCGAAAGCGGTTTCCCGGTCTCAATCGCAACATAGTTCTGATATTCTCCCAGACGGCCTGTGACATCATCCCCCGTCACATAAGCAATCTTCAATCCGATAATCTTCTTTTCTTCTGCCATCTCCCGACATTTTTCCGCCGCAGCTTTCGGATTCGCGGCCCCCATATTCGTAATGACACGTACAGGTTTTTCCTGCCACGCATCCAGAATCCGGTCAAACCGATACTCCAGCAGATCGTTATACCCTAAATTCGGGTTCCCCTGTTTCCTTTTCTGTGCAATGGAAATTGTCCGTTCCGCCAGGCATTCAAAAATAATGTAATCCAGATTGCCCTGTTTCATCAGATCGATGGCCGGTTCAATCCGGTCTCCGGCATATCCGGCGCCGGAACCGATTCTGACTTTTTTCATACTGCTCCTCCTCGCACTTTCTGTACTTGTTACTGTTCATTAAAAAATATCGACATAAATCTGAAAAGCAACTGTTTTTCCGGTTCCACACGGACTGGAACTGGATAATTTTTTGTATAGTTGTATTATATTCCGACATGTTATATAATTCAAATTATGGGTTTTAATATAGCCATAAGTTAAATTTATACCATAAAATAGAGAAGGAAACGACAATATGAATTTTAATCTGGAATATTACCGCGCTTTTTTTATGACCGCAAATTTTCTCAGCTTCACCAAAGCCGCCGATCAGCTCTGTCTGACGCAGCCGGCTGTCAGCCAGTCGGTAAAAAAACTGGAAACAGAACTGGGCTGCAGCCTGTTTACCCGTTCTTCCCGCGGACTGGAGTTGACAAAAGAAGGCGCTGTTTTATATGAACACGTAAAGAAAGCCTTCGCGGAATTACAGACCGGCGAAAGGCAATTAAAAAATATGACTGATTTAAAGATGGGAGAATTAAGAATCGGAGCCACGGAGACATCCCTGCACTTATTTTTAGCAGCGAAACTCCCGGAAATCCGGGAAAAATTTCCGAAAATATCCATCTCCTTTTCCGGCTCCACAATTCGGGACACCTGTCAGAAGCTGCAATCCGGAGAGATTGAGGCGGCGTTTCTGATCTCCCCGATTCCCCCGGAATTTCAATTTCAGCTTACAAATATCGGTTCCATCCAGGATGTTCCTGTAGCCGGACCATCTTTTCCCATGGATTTTGACCGCACTTACACTCCGGCCGATCTGACTGACTACCCCCTGATCGGCGTGGAAGAAGGAAACAGCGTCCGCGATTACATCGAACAATGGTTTCTGGAATATAATGTATTATTCACTCCGGAGTTTACCGTGCGCAGCACCGGACTGGTGCTGCCTCTTGTGGAACAGAATCTCGGCATCGGGATTTTGCCGGAGAATTTTGTCAGAAAAAAAATAGCAGCCGGCGAGTTAAAGCAGATAAAAACCCAGACAGCAATCAAACCCCGCACGCTATATCTGGCAATCAATCCGCTTCAACCCGTGTCTGCCATTTATATGCAATTTCTGGAGATGTTTCGTCCTGAATAAGGAAAATTACAGGTATTTCTTCAGATTCTCCAACACCACACGGTATCCGTTGGCATACATATGCACACCCTCAATCGTATACTCCGCCTTCAGCATGCCGCGCTCATCCGTCAATCCGTCATTGACATTGATAAAATGATACCCGAACTTCCCGGCGAGCTGCTCCACGGCAGCATTCGCCACCGGAAGATTTCTGTTATTCCGGTTGATAAACAACGTCTGCGCCCACTCCCCCGGCGCCAGCTTATCTGTCTCGTTGACCGGATAATAAGCCATCATATACACTTCCGTCTCCGGCAAGCGTTCTTTGATCTGCGTCAGAATTTTCTCATAATTCTCCAGCATATCGGCAAGCACTTCCTCAAAACTGCGCGTCGCATCGGAGATATCATTCGTGCCGATGTTGATAAAGATGCGGGACGGCTCCGTGCCGAAGACCTGCTCCTCCATATTCTGCAGCATGTCCGTTGTGGTAAAGCCGCCCACGCCGCGGTTATAGATGACCTGCGTCATCCCCTCGTCTATCATCAGCTCCTGAATCGGGAACTGCTCCATTAGGGAAGAGCCGGTAAACAGGATCTCTCCCTTCTTTACGGTCTCATTCAGGATGCGGTAGCGCTCAATTTTCTGCGCCTGCTCCATTTTCATGTACTCAAAAACCGGGTCCATAAGTGTCCTCCTTTTTTATAAGATAAAATTCGCCAATCCAATAATCAGCGGCAGTGTTACAATACTGAAGATTGTAGTCACACAGACTTCCTTCACCGCCTGTGTATAATCCGCGTGATACAGCTGGGCAAAAATTGCCACATTCGCGCCAATAGGGGCGGCCGCCGCGATCAGTACCGTAAGCTTCAATGTCTCATACTTTTCCGGGAACGGCATCAGCAGCAGTATCGTCAGCAGCGGGATTACAATCAGTCGAATCAGCACGCAGCGATACACCATCTTATCCGTAAAAAGTGTCCGAAGATTACACTGTGCCAGATAGGTGCCGAGTACGATCATGGCCAGCGGCCCATTCATGGAAGCAACCGTACCGATTACACCGGAGAGTACGCTCGGAAGCGATACCGGCAGCACAAACAACAGTAATCCGATCACAAAACCGATGACAATCGGATTCGTCGCGATTTTTTTCGGAGAAATCGTGCTTTTGTCTCCGCTCATGACAACCACCCCGTAGGTCCACTGCAGAATATTGAGCAAAGCCACAAACGAAGCAATATAAAAAACCGCATCCTCGCCCAGCGTCATCTGCACCAGGGGAATTCCGATAAACCCGGCATTGGAAAACGCAGTGCCAAAGCGCTCAATGCCGCACTCTTTGGAGAAGGTGAGGCGGCTGACGATCATAGCGAGAAGCAGTGCAAGAAGAGCTGCCAGGAACGAAACCGCCAACCCCTCCAGCTTTTCCATGGAAAACTCTTCCAGGCAGGAATTGATAATCGCACAGGGCATGACCACATAGAGCAGCATCCGCCCGATATCCGCACTTCCCTGCGTTCCTACCAGTTTTTTCTTAAAAAGAAAATAACCAACGATCAGATACAACATCATGATCAGATTCTGTTTTAATAAAAGCAGTGTAATAGACATAAGCTCTCATGACTCCGCAAAAATTTTCAATCAATAAAATTCTACTTCCTTAAGTACCGCGCTTCCGCTCACAGCTTCCACCATAACCGTCACGCGCTCTCCGGTGCCGACCATTCCCGCATCCAGAGACTCCGGCTTTTCAGCCACCGGCACACCGCCCTCATAGAGGACTTTTCCGTCCGCGGACACGCGAATCCGTGTATCCGCCGCCCCGCAAATCTGCAGTCTCACGGACACTGCCTTTTCAGCCTCGCGAACCGAATAGGATCCCGCGTCGCCCTCATCCAGCTGCAGCCAGATGTGCGGCCAGTCGCCGTACTTGACCGGATTCGGGTTCATCATCGCCAGACCGCCCAGATCATTGGGCACATATCCCGGCTCATAGATCAGATGCATCCGATCCTCCCGACGGAATCCGCAGAACAGCGCGTACGGCCAGGAGCCGCGGTGTTCGCTGTCCGCATCATAAGCGGATGCCGGCACATGAATTCCCGGTCTGCGGAGCATCGCCGCCACCCGGTCTTTCTGCTCCGTACAGTTTTCAAGACGAATATTTTCCAGAAGCTCATCAAAGACAGCAATGGATTTTTCATAGCCCGGCTTTGCGCTTCCTTTTCCGCAGTAATCTACAATCTGCTGCCACATCTCCGGATTCGGTCCCTTAAAGGAAAACGTATACGCCGCATCCACGCCTTCCAGCGCCTTCGAGCACCAGATATTATAACTGATGTGATACTCCATCAGCATCTCAAAAAACGACGCCATCCAGGCATTCCCTACAGGTGGGTTCTTCGGGTCGCTGCCGCCGCACTCTCCCATCCAGACCGGCACGTTGAGTTCCGCACTCTTTGCCAGAATCGGTCCGAACAGCGCCAGATCCGGGAATGTCTCATAACAATGCATGGTAATCGCCCAGTTATGATATTCCGGATCATAATCATGATCAAAAATATCCAGGCGTCCGGCGAAGCGATTTCCCTGAATAAACAGGATGTGCCGCTGATCCACCGCGCGGATTGCCTGCACCAGACGATCATAAAAACTCTTTAATTCCGGCACCAGATAGTCAAACATCGGCATCGCGATCGGCTCGTTCAACAGATCGTACCCCGCAATGATCCAGCGGTCTGCCCAGCGGGCCGCCAGCTCCTCCCAGAGACGAATCGTCCGATCTCTGCCCTCCTCATCGAGGAAGAGGTGCGGCTGGTTATCCACGCCATCGTCACAGGAAACCGCACTCTGACCGGCAGTAGCCGCATGCAGATCCATAATCACATAAAGTCCGTACTGCTCACACAGGTCAAGATAGTGATCCAGCATCGCCAGATGCTCTTCATTAAAATGATATCCGGGCTCCTCCTCAAGAATCAGGCGGGCATCCAGCGGAAGACGGACAGAATTAAATCCCTGCTCCTTCATCGCGCGGATATCCTCCTCCGCAAAATAGCGCTTTTCCCACTCGCTCCAGAATTTTTTCTGATAAGTCGGACCGCAGAGTTCTGCAACAAACTGATCCATCGTACGTCCCCGGTCAAACTCAGCGGAGCGGGCAAACCGTCCCATCACGCCGCCGAACGGCGCTCCTCCGAATAAAAACCCTTCCGGGTTCAGCCAGTTTGCGACGCCCATGCCGCGCAGCAAAATCTCCTGGCCCTCCTCGTTAACAATGATTCGTCCGCTGGCTTTCAGCCAGCCCTTTACGGTCTGATACATGATAACTCCCCTTTCTTCTCCTGTAGTTTTTTCTAATCAGTATCCTGATGCATATTTCAGAATCGCTTTAGATAGATTCCTCTCATCCCCTCTGAAACCTTTTCAATAATAACAGAAATCACGCTAAGAAACAATTCCTGTTTATTTTTCACATCAACTTTATATTATGATTAAGGCGACAAAAGGATATGGATACAAGGGATAAAAGGTCGCAAATGCGAATGCCAGCATTCGATTTTCGACCTTTTATCCCTTGTATCATATATCCACCGTTATTCGTTATAGCATATACACCTTCGTCTCATATTTCTGCAGGTCAATCTCACCCAATACCGCCGCTCCGCTATCCATATCCGTCATCGGCTTATGCAGCGTGATCGTCTGCGGCGTATCCGCATAGTTCAGAACAAAGAGATACTCCTGTCCATCTTTTTCACGCAGGGCAATCTCGCAGGAAGCCGGCGCCGTGATCCGATCCGCACAGGGCTCCATCACTCCCGTGTATTTCAAAAATTCCCTTGTATTCTCCCGCGTAAAGGTGCCGCCAAAGTGAAGGACTCGGCCTTTTCCCAGCGCAGTCTCGATCAGCGCCGGACAACCGGCAAAGTAGTCGGATGTATAGTTTGCCAGAACTTTTGCATCTGTCCCGTCTGAAGCCAGAATATCATGAAAGATATCGGTCTCCACCGGCCGTCCGTTCCAGTCCATGTACGCCGGATCGTCCTGCGGGGAGTGAAACGTAAATTCCCGCACATCGGACTGGCTCACCTGCTTCAACAACCCCGGCATCGGTGCCATTACGCAGTGCCCGTCGATATCCTTCTGCCCGGTGCGCGCGCCGATGATCAGCGTGCCGCCGGCCTCCACATAGGCTTTCAGCACATCCACTCTTTTCTGCGTCAGGATCAGCGCGTGCGGGTAGATCAGAACCGGGTATTTCTGCAGTTCGGAAAGCTCCGTCTCATCCCTCAGATAAAACACATCATACGGCGTATGATTCTCCTGCGCAGCCACAAAAATCTCTTTTGTACTGCCACCCTCCAGCGCTTTATGCCAGACATCATGGCGGGCGTCCCAGACATTATCATAATCCCTGACCAATGCAAAAGCCGCCCTGTACTCCGCTCCAGCCATCGGCGCGATCGCCTTCACGCGCTCCCAGACCTGATGCACCTCCTTAAGCTTCCGATTGTCACGGTTATCATAATCCAGGATTCCGTGCCAGTAAATCTCCGTGCCGACCGTAGCCGTCCGCCAACGGAAAAAGCTGACATAATCCGCCCCGTGCGCGATACTCTGCATCGCCCAGAGCATCACCTGTCCCGGCTTCGGCGTCGGCGCCTCCATCCGGGTATTCCATCCGTTCGCCCCGGACTGCTGCTCCATGATGCCGAAATGCGGGCAGACGGAACGCACCTCCGTCAGATTCATGCTCCATTTTCTATCCTTCAGGTAACGATTGTGCTTCGGATCCGCGTCCAGACAGTACGCAAAATTCGGGTAGGAATCATACGTATATACATCCAGACATTCATCTTCCATCCGATGATTGTCAAGATTTGCAAACATACCGTTGGTCGTGATAAAATCGCCCGGTTTCATATATTTGCGGACAATATCGCTCTGCATCCTGCAGAAACGAATCGCGCTCTCCGAGATAAAGCGGCTGTAATCCAACATCTGATGCGGGTTTCTTCCATTCGAGAGCGTCGGGCGGGGCACATAGATCTCCTCCCACGCATTGTAAGTCTGATTCCAGACAATCGTTCCCCACGCGTCATTCAACGCATCCAGCGTCTGATACTTCTCTTTTAAAAATTCGCGGAACGCCAGAGTATCGCTCTCCGAGTAAAACTCATCCGTCTCGCAGTTAATCTCATTGTCAATCTGCCACCCCACAATGCAGGGACGCTTTGCGTAATGCTCCGCGACCTTTTCCACAATCCGCGCGGACAGCTCCTGATATTTCAGAGAATTATAGTTGTAATGTCTGCGCGCACCGTGACGGTACAGGATGCCTTCTTTGCTGCTGTTTAGCGCCTCCGGATACTTCTCCGTCAGCCAGACCGGCGGCGTCGCTGTGGGCGTCCCCCAGATCACCCGCATCTGCTCCTCCTCGGCGATATCCAGGAATTCGTCAAAAAAGTCAAACCGGAACTCTCCCTCCTGCGGCTCGATGATGTTCCACGCAAACTCCGCGATCCGAATGGTAAAAATACCGTTCGCTTTCATCCGCTTAAGATCCTCGCGCCACAGTGACCGGTCCCAGTGTTCCGGATAGTAGCATGTCCCCAGGGAAAGCGTATCCCACATAAAATTCTGTTTCTTTCTCATTTCCCACACTCCTCAAACAAAACTGTGAACATTATACTTTATATCCTCCTGATTGTTCAACACTTTTATCGGCAAAGCCGCCGGAAATTTCCAATGAAATACCGCAAAGGAAAATCCCCATAAGGTCAGCGGACAGATATCCGAAAATCTTACAGGGACTCCTCTATTTAACTCTTAATCAGGTGAACGAAAGATAGCTTTACTGCGCTGCAAGATAAGCATCCAGCTGCTCCTGATTCGCCGCGATCACATCGTTGATACCGGCCGCTTCCAGAGCTGCGACAAATTCATTCACCAGCTCAATTGTTTCCTCCTCACTGCCTACGTTACCGCGTTCCAGCTGTAGAATATACTGATCAATGGTTGAGCTGATTACCGCGGACTCCGTTTGAAAATCAGTATCATCAAACATATATCCGATCACCGGCGAAACCGTCGCACTTTCCTCCAATGCTTCCAGTTTCTCGATATAATCTTCCCCGGCCGGCGACTCAATCAGCATATTTTCTGTATTACCCCCATAGTAGAAGGTAGTATCCAGCGTTCCATTGGTTACAATCACAGAGTCAGAACCTTCCGCGTATTCATAGTTTGTCCCCTCAAGGCCATACATCAGAATGTTGGCAACTTCTTCGTTCTCATAAATGAAATTCAGAAAATCCATGGCTTTATCCGGCCGTTCGCAGTTTGCTGCGATGCCCCACATATACTCAGTTACAGTGCTGTTAGTATTTACAGCATCCACAAACGTCGCCGATGCAACCTCAAAATCATCCGAAGAGAAAAGCACGTCCTGTTCCGGGTTTACATTCGCCACACCGCAGAACAGCTGTTGGGAGGCAAAGTAATCCTGCGGCGTAGTTGTATCTGTCGTATCTCCGGTCTGCAGACCCAGGCTGGTCCACTTCTGCATTTGTATACAATGATCCAGGAACTCTTCACTGGCATAAAGGTTTTCTATCGTCGGATCCTCTTCCGCATCCCATATAATGCCATAGGAAGAATATGTTCCAAACGTCTCATAACTATAAAGCCAGGACATATAACCGTCCCCACCCATATACGTATAAACACTGGGATCATATTCGTGAATCGCGATGAGGGCTTCCTCCAGCTCATCCATGGTAATCGTCTCGCCCAGCGTTACACCGGCTGCGTCCGCCATGGTCTTATTGTAATAAATACCTTTCGCAGTTGAAGAGTATATTTTCGCCGGAACCGCAAGCTGTTTCCCACTTACTTCACCAGCCTCAAGTGTGTCCGCAAATAATTCTACAAGCGTTGCACCTCTGTTCTGCAGCAGATTTCCCTCGTTTAAGTCTATCAGCATTTCTGACCCCACCATCGATGACAAGGTCTGTACCGTACCCACATGGACAAGATCAATCTTCTCATCGCCGGCAACACCCATACTTGTCGTATTTGCCACTTCACTGATCCACACTTCCTGAATTTCCACTTTGCAGTTAATTGCCGGGACAGTGATAGCGTTGATTGCCTCCTCCCGTGCCTCCAGGCTGGCAGAATTATCTGATCCCGGCATCGTTACCACCTGAATCGCCACCGTATATGGATCTTCTTCCATATCAATTTCTGTCGAGTACTCGTCTCCGCTGACTTCCGCCTCCTCATTCGTCGACCCGCTGTTTGATGTTACACTGCCGTCTGAGCTGCTCCCGCAGCCGGCCATCAGAGAACACGCCAACGCCGATACCAGCAATACACTAATTACTTTCCGTTTCATAGTTACCCTCCTTTTTAATTTTTATATTCAGAACACCAAATAAACGATTGTATTTTCTCAATCACATCTTTGAAAAACAATTCGTATATCTGCTGTGCTTTTTCTCACATTACTCAGCTTCCCGATTTAATGCTAATGCAAACGGCACTGCCGGAATACCGGCCTGATTATAAAGATTGACTTCATAATACGGTGCCTTTGCAAACTCGACCTGATAGCTTTCATAATTCAGTTCAGCTATGGCAAGCAGCACATCCTCCCCCAAAATCTGATATTGAGAGGGAGACAAAAGCAGCGCCTTTGATTCCTCTCCCCGTTTGGCGGTGACCTGGAATCCGTTTGGACATTCTCCCCTCACGCTGAGACCGCCCCGCGCGTTTTCAAAATGAATCAACAGCCCCATCTGTGTGATTTCTCCCGAAACACCTCTCGGATTATCAGCCTCAACTTTCTCAAAATCATAGATATACTGTTCCGCCGCCATTGCCAGCCGCTCACCGATCGGTCTCTTATACTTGGGATGAATATCATATATCATACCGGAATCCGAACTGGAAATCATATAGCAGCCCGGTTTATGATCGGCAACCATCTGCTGTTGCTCCCGAATCGTAACATAGCGATCAGCCGTGCAGTCTAACCAGATTCCAAACGGTGCAATCTGAACAAACAGGAACGGAAGCATTTCTCCAAAACTGTCTCTCCAGCAGTCAATCAGATCTGAGAGTACATCCGCATAAATGTCTGCATGAACATCATCACTCTCTCCCTGGTAATACAGGAATCCCCGAATGGAGAAATGTTTTAACGGCGACAGCATCTGTTCATACAGGCTGCATGGTCTTCCCGGATCCCTGGGACCAATCCATAATCCCCTTTCGTCCATATCAAAATGTTCCATCATACGGAACTGCTCTTCCCGGGTCTTCTCCCACATCATTTCATCCATCTGTGAAGCAAACGGATTACTGTGATCGTGAACCTCCAGATCGTGATATCCCTCATAGTATAATTTCAGGTCTATATCCGCCAGACCTCTTTCATAATCATCCATCCAGACCTGGCCATGTTTTTTTAGATACGCTTCACTCATCCAACTGCTGGCAGATGTTCCTCCCCAGTTACACCCAACGATTCCGACCGGCACCCCCAGATCACCCTGCAGTTTTTTTGCAAAATAATAGGCAACCGCTGAGTAATATTCGAGGTTCCCGGCATCACAGGGTCTCCAGTATCCAAATCTTGAAAAATCATACTCATCCTCTGCCTCCGGATATGATACCTCCGGATAATCAAAGAACCGAATATCCTCATTTTCACAACACTCCAGTTCCGTCGGAAGTTCTTTGTCATACCGCATAAAGAACTCCATATTCGACTGACCTCCGGCCAGAAAGACCTCTCCTACCGCCACATTATGGATAACTGCGGTTTCGGATTCACCGGTAACTGTCAGTGTCATATTTCTGCTGACCTCCATAGGCGGCAGCGTGAGAAGGAAAACACCACCTTCACCTTTACAACTTGCCCCGGTATTTCCCAGATTGGCCCGGATATTTTCACCATCCTGACAGGTACCGAAAATGCGAATTTCCTTACCTGCCTGAAGGACCATATTATCCCCAAAAATTTTTGCCAGTTTCAAAAACCTTCACTCCTTTCCAAAACCAGTCTCTGCTGTTACAGAATAATAACCACTTTTATCTTTCAGCTTTTATGCGCTCGCTGTTTTGATGTTTTCAGTATAAATATATCCGATGAAATATACACGAGATTATTCCCCCTGCAATCCGAGATTTTTTTAGATTTAAAATTCTTTATTTACTTGTATTTTCTGATAACAGACATTATAATTTTAGATAATTTATGAATCACGAGGTACTTTATGGAGTATGTATTGTTCAGAGAAATACAAGAAACTCTGAAGAGTAAATATAAGGCAACCGAACAGCCTTCCGATTTTGTGTCCGCTCTATGCGATCTTCAGGAAAACGGTCAGACACATATCGGAACACCGTCCAATCCGGATTTCCTAAGCTGGAATCTGACTGATTTTCGCTATTTTCGCAACCTTATCGGTCAAATTCCGGTTTCTGTCAGCCGCGGGATCAGTTACGCCGAAAAATATAAGGATGAATATGAAGCCGTTGCGCTTCCCAATTCGCAGGAATGTCAGATTTGCATTGAATCTAACTTCGCTTCCCGTTATCTGACGCGTCTGGACCGTTTTGTCGTGCTATATACCCTTTATGGTACCGCGGGATTAAATCTTTCCACAGAAAAATACACCATGCATCAGGGCGAGGTCTGTATTATACCGCCGGATACACCCTTCTCTGTCTTCACAACATCAGAGGATCTCGTTGTAAACGCCATGACAAACCGCGAGTTATTTGAGAAAAATTTTTCCTCTCTGCTGCACAAAAGTAATCCTCTGGCAGCATTTTTCCGAAATACATTATTTCAGGGAAGCAAGGAAATCTTTTTCTTTATGGTTCCGCCGGAGAAAAACGTCTGCAGTATAATTCAGCACCTTTTTTATGAATTCGTAAATCAGGATACTTACTCTCTGGATATGTACAATAACTATCTGCAAACCTTTTTTGTGCATATGATTCGAAGTCACGAATCGACCTACGCATATTACACTCACGGCGCACCTTTTCAAAGTGCCAGCCTGATACCGTCAATTTTAGAATATATCAATCAAAATTATACCTGTATCACACTGGAATCATTGGCAAAAAGGTTTTATTATACCCCCTCTTATATGAGCAGTCTGATCAGGCATTATACAGGGAAAAATTTTGTCCAGATTATCACGGATCTCAAAATAGACAAAGCAAAAAATCTGCTCCTGACAACAGACCTCCGGATAGAAGAAATCAGTGAAATTTCGGGAGTATGAAAAAAAGTCTGTAAAAGTTTAAATGTTAGGTCTTCTATGAT
>JAJPZY010000052.1 GCA_021204085.1 Clostridiales bacterium
ACTACACGGGGGTTTCGCCGATATGGCGTAGTCCCGTGAATAATTCAGGTTAAGTTAAATCTAATTTACAATTACGCCAATTATTCATCCACAATGCGGGATTTCATTCTTTGAGCGATATCCCATAATTCCTTTTCAAGTACAAACGGCTCAGAAAATGCATTAACTATAATGTCAATCAAAACTTCTTCCGGCCGTTTTTCACATATTCATCCAAATCACTGCCATGCTTTCTCAATATCCCGTCGCACATAATCGATGCTACTTCTCCCCAACTAAGTGGAAAAAACTTCCGCTTTTCTTCAATCGGATGATCTCCTTTCATGAATAAATCAATAGCATCCAAAGCCTCCAGCCACTCATTGTCGTCCTTTATTTTGCCGTGCCTGATTTTTTCGGCTGCCTCCTGAGCTGCCATAACAGTACTCCCAACAATGGCGGAACTTTATTCCACGCCCAATGCCTTAAATACTGCATCCTCCGCACTGCTATAGAAGATCAAATTGAAACTGCTGATCAGATCCGCCGGAACTGTCCCCAGATCTCCCGCCGACGTCATCGGCAACAGGACTTTTTTTGCTCCGCTGTCCACACACACCTGCAATGCATTGGCAAGCTCGTCCACCTTGATCATAGTGCCGCTGATACTGATTTCACCCAACACAGCAAGAGAGCTGAGCGCCGGTTTCCCCAATGCAATCGAGCAAATGGCAATCAATGTCGGAAGCGCAAGTCTGCTGGTCATACCAATCCCCTGAAGATCCTGGTAATTGATAATATAATCCTTTGATGTCGTACTGATCGACCCGCTGATCCGGTTCCCGTTGGCTTTTAAAAAGTTAAATGCTGTATTAGTTGCCTCCTTGCATCCTCGGTCCGAACCAATTCCCGTACACTCCAGTTTCCCATTTCCGGGAAGCATCTGGCTCTCCAAGCGGAACACACCCAGCATCCCTGACTTTCCCCGTGACACCGTGTAAACCTGCCCGGGATTGCTCATACCCTCAGGAATTAGTTTCCCACCGCCCTGTTCCGGGACGGAGACATAATGTTCTTCAAAAGTATCATTATCTATGTAAGAGAAATTTACATCGTAAAATTCCATACCGCCCAGTTTCTTCAACTGCTCTTTAACACGGCGGCGCATCTCAAGGGACAGCTGGAGGATTTCTTCCAGTTCTTCCTTCGTATACTCACCGTCCGGATACATTAATTTCACGAACCCGCCAACCATTTTCCTGACAGCAATGGTATCACGCTGGTTCAGGTTTTTTCCCAAGCGGAAATATTTATCCAGTGCATCACCATGCTGTTCTTTGCGAAGCTCCCGCATAAATTCAGACAGATAGTCTGTAATAAATCCATAATCATCCGTGAAATGCTCCGGACGGAATTTCGGAATCTCCCATCCAGGTATGTAGCAATGCATACGGTCAAGGAATGCCGTATCTGTCCCCATCTCCGGCGGGAACGGGTCAAACAGGCTGGATGTCTTTAACAATACATCCACACTTTGATTGATATTTCCCACGAATACCATCGATGCAGATGCAGACTTTTCCTCCTTCCCCCTGGCAAAAGAACCGGACGCCATATAATCCTTCATAATCTGGATACCGTCTTTATCCTTAAAATTAATACCGGCAACCTCGTCAAATGCCACGCAATCCCACAGACCAACCAGCCCGATCGTCTTACGGCTCATGTTATAGAATAAATTTGCCACCGTGGTCTGTCCGCCTGACACCAGGATACTGTTCGGCGATATTTCCTTATAAATGTGAGACTTTCCGGTACTCCTCGGCCCCAGCTCACAGAGGTTAAAATTATTCTCCACAAGAGGAAGCATCCTGGCCAATAGCAGCCACTTCTCCCGGTATGTCAGCTCATCCGGTTCCATACCAATCGACCGGAGCAGGACATCCATCCACTCTTCTTTTGTAAAGGCTTTCCTTCCCTGCTTCAGTTCCTGGATATCGATATGCGGCATCTGAATCGGAGTCAGTTTACGGATGCGGATTGGAGAGCCATTCTTTCTATCTTCCTCGATAAACTCATAATCCAGCTGGACGATGCACCAGATTCCCCCGCAAAGCAAACGGTCATACTTCGTTGGATACTCCTCGCTGATCGGGATCTTTTTTAATCCCAGATTGGAAAATTCCGTCTCATAGCGATCCTCTTTTATATTCAGGCTAATGGTCAGTTTATCGATTACAGTATAACTGCCACGCTGCCGGAGTGCAGATATGATCTTCTCTGCTTCATCCGGTCGGACAAAATTATCTGCGAGGATCTTTTTCACATTTTCCACACCTGCATCAATGATATCTTCGTCATCTGAGCTGCAATACTGCCCCAGCAGGAATTCCAGAACATAAACCGGTACATTCGCACCTTCTTTGATTTTTTTTGTCAGATCCTTGCGAACGATTTTTCCATCAAAACACTGCCGCAGCTTACTTTTGATAACAGCACGAGTATCATTTTTTTCCACATAATCATCCATCATTTCTTCCTTCCAAATTGTAACGTCCATTTTTTGCCCGTTTACTATTATCTGATACTGTGATAGATTCATCTACCACCAAAACTAATTCCGATAAAGCTCTGGTATAAGCAATATATTTTTCATTTTTTGTCATACCATTAGCAACGACAAATACACGGTCAAATTCAATACCTTTTACCTCATCTACATACGCAACGGTAATATATCCGCTTTCCATCTTATCACCAATGAGGTGCCTTCTTTCACTTAAAATGGCATCCATCTTAAGGTATGATCTTTTCTGTATCTGCCTGGGAACGATGATGGCTACCCGTTCCATATTTAACACCATAAAGGAAATCTCCTGTTCCAAGTCCTTCCTTGGAATTTCTCGGACTGCCGCACCATCAACTCCAGTTTGCAGCACTGCCATATCAAAACTGTCATTACAAAAACGGGTAATCTGGTTTGTATTTCGATAATTCTCATTCAATACAAACTGATTTGTATGAAAAAACTTTTTCAGCTCATCCCAATCAGAAATACCTCTTCCTGGCTTAATCAACTGGTTCGTATCGCCAAATATATTAATAACCATATTTCGCCCATTCAAATCATAAAGAAGGCGATACTCATTTAAAGCCAGATCCTGACCTTCATCCACACACATAAATTTTGTTGTACCGTGAACCTCCCCAAAATACCTCATAGAAAAAAGCAGTTCTGCATATAAAGTATATCTGTAATATTTGCCCGAAGGAGCCTTCATCTTGTTTTCTACCATATATGTAGATACTGCCTGATCAAATATCAAACGAAAAACATTCGGTATCTCATACTTTGCAATATTATCATACAAATATTGGATGGCCTGTCTTACTTCTCTTGAATACATCTTGGAGTTCTCCTCCTCCAAGGTTGTCTGTGTAGCTAGAATTTGTTCCTCCAGTTGTCTATATTCTGTCTCATAGTTTACATATGCATCCTTGTCACTCTTACAATGATTAACGTCTTCATGTACAGTAGGAATATACAACATACTATCGTAGTTTTTCTTCTTGATATCAAACCCCAATGTAACAATACGATCTCCGGCCTTTTCTTCCTTATGGTCTGCTTTATAAATCACTTCATTGGAAATCATTTCCCCGTCGTTGGAAACAAAATGTATCCGATAAGTGGTCGCCTTTACTATATCACTGACAGGTTTTTCCTGATAAAAATCCAGGCGTATACGCAGATTTGTAACCTTCCGTATATCAGAAATCAGATTGATCACCGCATCTTCTGTATCCACAACTCCACGTTGCGTCTTAATAAACAAGGTAGGAATCAACAATTCCTGTGGCGATGAACCGCCATGTACATAATTCATCCCTCCGCCACATTTGAAAACACTCATTCCTTTGGCGAGGTTGATATAACGCTTGTCCTCACTCTTTAAGGCAGCTCCAAGCAAAACCGCATAGGTACCTATACGGGACAGGTTGCTCTTGGATATGATAAATCTTCTATCCGTCAATGCTTCCTTCTCGGCTTCATTCTCCAATTTATCCGTCGCCTCCAACGGTCTCCTCGTGTAGATAAATCCGTGATCTGCCGTAATCAAAAAACGGTAAACATTCCCGCTTTTTGACAGGGTCTTCACTAATTTGAATATTTCCCGGATAGAATCATTCACTGCCGCAAATACAGAATCTTTCGTAGGCAGGGCTTCGCCGGTTGCATCCACACGGTTATGATACACATAAATGACTTCTTTCCCGGATGTAAAGGAACGCAATTCTGACGTTTTCATTTGATTGATCGAATCGAAATCAATTGCTGCAGATCTCGGATTTGCACATTGCAGTATCTGTTCTCTCTGTGCAGTCGTCCCGCATGATTTTCCATCAATCCGAATTTTGAACGGCTTATCCTCCGTCATGGATATCGTTTTATGCGGCAGCAACTCTGCCATGCCAACCGCTGTAACTGCAGGTAAGGTACCCATCTTTACTTTCATGGAAACCGTACAATTCTGATCTTCTGCAAATAATGCCTCCAATTCCTTTGCTGCTTCAAAACGAAATGCATCCGAAATAATAACTACCACTTTTTCCTTTACAGACTTTACTTCATCTTCATAAAAATCTCGCTGTAGCGGAATGATTTCCTGCTGTTCATTCTTCTCATAGGCAACACTCCAGGAGTATGTCGATTTTTCCAGATACTCTGTACTGTAAATATTCTGTATCAATTCCTTCATGTCTTCAAATACAGTCGTATCCTCCATCTGATCATATGCTGCAATAAAGTGCCGATACTCCATATCAATCCGATAATTATTCTCTGTATACGCTTTGATCTGCGCAGAAAGATCATCTTCCGGAAGATACCCGACTGCATCCAGAAGATTTCTGGCTGAACGAATCACCTGGTATTCAGCCATGTATCTCTGTCCGAAATGCATTTTCTCCCGCATATCACATAACTGAACAATGCTGTACCCATCAATACTGGCATTCTTATCTTCTGCGGTAATACGTTCAATCATCCAACGAATTATCACATCATCAACCGCCTGAAATGTTCCCATGTGAACCAGGCATTCTAATGGCGTTTTCTCCAGAACATTTATTACATTCAGCTTCTCCGCCACCATCTCTGACAAATCGTCAAAATGCTCCTGATAGATCACATTGTTCATCATGTTTTCCAAAAGGACAGAAATATTGCTGGATTGCCTCTTCAATTTATCCTGCATAAAGATCTTCCAATCTGCCGGAGCTTCATCCAAATCCTCTCGGAAAGAGTACACGGCAAACAGGGACATGACAAATTTCAGGAGGGTCGGTTTTGGATCATCATATCCAAACCTTTGCTCTGTTAACTTCCAGAAAGCTTTTTCCAGACCAAACCCGGAAAATTTCTCAATAATCTGTTGCGTTTCAACATCACCATAGGAAAAAACAGCATAATAAAGATCATCCACAGTGGTATTACGCGCTTTTGCAACAACACACATCGCAACCAGCATTACAAGATCCTCATCAGCCGCTGCCATGTTAAAATCTCTGCAACGCTCAATGAAGTCATTGATACGCACATTAGCAGCTTTTTTCTGTGCGACTGTCAACTTTCCTTTCCCGATATTGAAAAATTCCTTCAATCCTTCAAATGTAGTACGAAGTCTTGCCGGTGCTTTTACCTCCGCAGCAATCAATGAGAGCTTGTCCGCAAAAAATTCTCTGGAATAACGCAGGGTATCCTCCAGATGGTTCACGGAGAAATCCGGCTTTTCAAACGGTGCGTATACAAGGAATTTTTTCTCCGGTTCTTCATGCTCCAACAACAGCTTGACCCGGAATGTATTTCTGTCTGTCAAATGAACAATCTGTACATCCGGAAGATTCAACTGATCAACCTCTTCTTCAAAAGACGCCTCTGCATCGTACCAGAAGACCATTCTCTGCCCATTTTGATATTCTGTATTCAGTTTCTTTTCTATCTCCTGAAGATTCAGTTCATCCATGTCTATGTCCTCCAAAGTTTTCCTTACAGTTTCTCTCTTAGCACTTCCACCTTACACTCATGCTGCTTACGTTTATCATCTTTATCATAGGCAATCCCAACCGCGAGTACACGCCCTGTATACTCCGGCCTCTGTCCCAATTTGCCTTCAAAGCGCAAGGCATACTGACGATCTTTGATCTGGCAAATGGCCTCATCTACCGTATGATTCACTTTCAACTCGATAATGATTGCGTCGTTATCTTTCTTAAAAGGATAGAAAATAAAATCCACATATCCGATACCCGCTTTTTCCTCGCGTTCAATCCGATAATAATTCATCGCATCCAGATAAACCCATCGAATAATGGAGGCCAGCTCCGCCTCATTGTTGTACATCAGCAGTGGGCTCTCTGTATTATGAACAAACTGCAAGATTTCTGTCATCGTTTTCGTATCACCGGCCTTTGTAGCCCGCAGCATACGCCCGGATTCCTTTGTGAGACGATGAACGTTCCCTAACGATTCCTCTTTCTGAACCATCTCTGCAAATTTATCCATCAACTCCTTATTCGGGATAGAAACATAACCGTCTTCATAGTTCAAAAATCCATAGACAACCATCGCAGAAAAAATCTCATCCCGCGTTTTCAGTTCCATGGACGTCGCGGCATACTCCCTCACCTTAGACGGAACCGGGATATCCGCTATGAGCAACGCGACATCATCTTTCACCTGATCCACATTTGCGCCAACATAATAAAACAATTCATCATACGGTCCTGAGCTCGTCCAATAGCTGCCCAGATTATTATTTGTCAATGCCAGGACTACCGATCTCGGATTATAAACCCGCTCCCCTGATTTCGTATGATATCCGTCATACCAAAGGCGCAGCCCTTCTCTTGTGACATTTCGATTCGGTACTTTCTGTGCAAGGTATCTCTGATAAAGCTCGTCGACTTCTTCATCCGTAAACCCAAAATAGCGGGAAAATTTTTCCTCTGTGACCATGGTATACTCACAGAACATATTCAGCTCCGAACCGCTCGAATACTTTGCAATCGGGAGGATTCCTGTCATATAAGCCAGCTCCACATATGCCTTATCTTTCAGGAGATTGCTCAGAAATTTTGTAAAGCTAGCCTTATCTTCCTCCGTCATGAATTTCTGATGATAAATATAGTCCCACTCATCGAGTACAAAAACAAACCGCTCTCCTCCGCAATATTCATAAACATTGGTCAACGCATCCCATAACGCATCGTCATTTTCAATCTCTGCATCAGGGTAAGACTTCCTTAAATCATTGATAAATCTCCGTTCAATTCTGGAAATATATTGTTCATATGATTTGCAGTCTCTGGGGAGCTCGTTAAACATAATATGAATCACATTGTGCCGGTTCAGGTGCTTCTTATACCAACCAAAGGAAGACACTTTCAGAGAATCGAATTCTTTGCTGCTGTCAATGCCCTTTCCAAGATAGGACGCAATCATATTTGCCATGAGCGACTTTCCAAATCGACGCGGCCGTGTAAGGCTGATATATTTTGGATTTGTCTTGATATTCTGCGTCTCATCCGCAGCATTCACACATTCCGGATCCACAACCGCTACCAGTTCCTCAAGGATCCGCGTCTTATCTACATAGTAGGGCAGCGAACACTCATCCCGAAACAGCCCGTAAGCCCCGGTTCCATTTAAATAAAAACCCATATCATTGCCTCACTTTCTTTATGCAATATTAATATTTTCTAATTTGGCACCGGCGGGTGCCAAATTGTGATTTTCCAGTTCTACTTCTGGTTTGTCAGAACATCCTGTTGGCTATTCTCCACTATTTGATCGGTGCAAGGATCTTATACTTTGTCCTATTACGATCTTTCTGCACCTTCTCATAGTTCTCTTTCACGCCGTCATCCAAGTCAATGTCGATATGCTCATTTGCCATATGTTCCAGACGCTCATCATATTCCTTAATCTCTGCGATCTGTTTCAGCAAATGATCTCTGCGTCGTTCCTCCACCGCTTCCTGTCTCTTATCCGTTATATGCTCAATTAAAGTATCAATAGCACGGACTTCGATTTCATACTTCTCCTGGATCTTATGTAGATACATCAGTACTCAGCCGATCGAATTCTTATCCCAACGGTGCATATATACAAGTGCTTTAAGCCTCCTGCCGCATCCTCTCCTCCAGGATATCAAGTCGTTCCTCTATCGTTTTCATATAGCTTCTCCTGCTAAAATTTTGTAAATCTGCGTCAGCCCTTCTTCTTTCAGGAAGGTAATCATATCTTTATTCAAAATAGGACGGACAATCGTTCTCATAGTCCCCAGATCAGAAATAAACTCTGCTTCCTTTGCCGAGCGCTGCCAAAGCATTCGTTGTGATTCCGGATGCCTCTCTGAGAGCCGTCTTATTCATATTCCTCTCAATTAATTCTATCCAAAGTTTTCGATAACTGACTGCCATGATATTTCCCTCACCACTTACTTGCGCATACAACTATGTCAATACCAAATTATAAAACCCACTTTAGACAGTTTATCATACTTCAGATGCTTTTTGAATGTAAATTTGAGAATATCAATATTTTATAACGAAGATTCAACAAACAATGGTCACATTATTTACAAGCATTATTTACAGGCCTCCACACATCCAGAACCGGATCAGTCCTACCAGCATCAGTAATCCGATTCCCGGTAATGCTGCCATCATGATAGTCATAAAAACCTATATTAGTATGTTCCTTTACCACTCATCCTCCAACTCATCCAATGCATCATCAACACCGTCTGCATAATCGGAATCACTATTGTATCGATCCCAGTCGTAATCGTCATTATCGTAAACATCATCGTACCCTTCATCGTATGATTCCCAACTGCTGGATTTCGACTCAGACCCTGTACTTCCGGAAGAGCTTTTATTCGTTGTCGATGTACTATTACTGCCACTATTAAACGACGTACTGCTCTTACTGCTTGAAGAACTGCCACCGGAAGAACTTGATGATGAACCGGAGGAACTATAATTGCCCAGTTTATGCAGATAACAGTAACTACTGCCGGGTGCCCTCGAATTATTGCATCCGCTCTTAATGCATTTTGGTTCCATACCACATCCAGACCCGCCGATCAGCAAAACCAGACCTAAAATTACAACAACTGCCAATCCTTTCCCAAAATGATTTCTCTTCATAACATAATCTCCCTCCCCTGCCCTACATCTTCCTTGCACGTTTCATAGTAATCACACGTCATGCAGCACCCTTTGCACTGCCTGTCACCGTTAAATATCTTCCGAATCCAATACAAAAACCGCATCTCTTTGCCCTCCAAAATCAAAAAATGGAATCAGAATAAGCAATTTTTTTCTTATCCTGATTCCATTCTAGGAAAATTTATGTCCAATAAAACTCCCTCGCAAAAGAACGTTTGTTCATTTGTTCGGGTGATGCGACTTTATAGCGACCAAAGACACCTTCTTATAACAATATTGTTAGCGTAAATCTCCGAAAGCAACAGTGTTTTTTCTCGCTTTCCTCTTCCTTTCAGCATTCTTCTGTATCTTTCGTCCCCGCTTCAACGCTTTTATCACTCTTTGCTTTTTTCAAAGAAGTCAAAATGAAAATGATACCAAAAATAAAGCAAAGCACAGACCAAATTGCCAGATCAGAATAGGTTCCGTAATTTGATATCCCCATCAGGCCGCCAAACAGATAGAATACAGCCGCCACAATACCGCCTGCCCGGCCTTTTCTGGTGCAGATCCCCACAATACCGGCAATCAACATGCAAAATGCAAGCAGTAACCCGGCTGTTCCGCTCACCTCATCACTTTCAGAAAGAATATTTACCGTCCCAACAGCACATGACTGAAAAGCGATCAACACAAACAATACGATACTTATAATCCCGATAATCAGCTTCGTCGTCTTCATCTTCTATATCCCCCACAGATTACGGATTGAGCATAACTACTTCATTTACATAATCATCCGCTTCCCAGTCATCCTCGTCATATGCCCGGAGCTGGAATTCAATCTCCTCCACAGTGGTTATCCCGTTTTCTTCCAGTTCGCTGTCATCCCAGTACATAGCGCTGAATGCAGATTTTCCTGCAGGCACAGATTCCGCATAGAACGGATCAGCCATATATCCGTTCACGGATGCTTCATCAACACCAAACATTACTGTAGAGTCCGTTTTATTCACCAGATACATGTTTACGGTATAGCCCCACAGATCATCCTCTTCATATCCGGTTACGATCACAGTCACATAATCATTGTCTACGATCACATTATCCGTTTCCTGTGACTCCCTTACAAAAGCAGTAGCATTTTCTTTCCCGTAAGGATATACATGGACGGTCTCATATGCCACGTCCTCTGCCTCCCAGTCGTCACTGTCATACACACGGAATGTCAATTCAATATCTGTAAAGTCATCGATTCCATTTTCTTCCAGGTCGCTGTCTGAAAAACTGATTTCCTCATTCGACTTTTTCTCCGCTGCAACCTCAGATGCGAAGAACGGGTCGCTGCTGACGCCGTTTACGGAAGCGTTTTCAACAGCAAACATGTATGTCTTATCTGATGATTTATTCTCGAACTCTGCTTTGAGTGTGTATCCCCACAGATCATCCGGGTCAATTTCCGTAATCTTTATGGAACATTCCTCATTGTCAACAACTGTCAGCCCTTCAAAAGTAATCTCCGGTGCTGTTTCCCCGGAATCCCCTTCTTCTGCAGCTTCAGAAGACTCTGTATCCGATACGGTCTCCTCCTCTGCCGTTGACCCTGAATCTGAACTCTCCGAACTGCTCCCGCAAGCCGCAACCGAAATGCTTAATGTTGCCAGTGCCATAATTACTGCAATTTTCTTTCTCATAACTGTGTATCCTCTCTTTTTCATTTTGATTCCGGCAAAAGCACCATGCAGGCATTTTCTTACATCGCACTCTGCCCCATATTTATTTAAATTGATTGTATAAAAATAAGGAGCCCCTGCGGTGTGCTGCCGGCACAGTTTTTTCCTGAAAAGGCAAACTTTATTGATTTTTCAAAACCAACCAATTATCATAACCACAGGAACACCTTACGCCAAAAAAAGATTTGGACGCTGCCCTGATTATCTGCATGAACCATAATTACACCGACATGATTTCTATCAATGAGTTTCTGACAATGAACGGTCTGACGCCGCTCTGAAGGGGCGCAGAAAAAGAGCCTGCAAAGACCGGCAGACTCCTTCATTTAAATCATTTTTCTTTTTACAAATACTGCTCCTGCAGCCGTGCAATCTCCGTCTTAACTTCCTCCACAACGGATTCCGGACCGACAATCTGCGCACCGTTCCCCAACGCCATCACCCAGTGAATGAACTGGTTGCTCACCTCCACGCGGACATTAACGACAAAATGTTCCTCATCTTCTTTCCGGATCGGGATGTCTTTCCCAAACCGGTCGATGATTGCGCCGACCAGATAATTGGCACAGCGAAGCTTCACCACTTCCTCCCGGCCGCCGTACATGCCGAACATCTTTTTCGCATATACCGCCATATCAAATTCTTTGAATCGGCTCTTCCCCTGCCGCAGTTCATTCACGGTTTTGATACGGAGCATTTTATCCACACGGAAATGCTTGATTTTTTCCTCCGCGCTGTCATAGGCGACGAGATAATAGTTCTCATCATCCCACGAGAGCGCCCAGGGACTGACCTGATAGTAAGCCCCGCCGTGGCGCAGTTCCATCTCTTTTTCCACGTTCCACTGGTAATACTGAAAACGGATCTGCCGGTTCTCCGCGATTGCCGAATGAATCTCATCTACGTTGTAATAAATGCTTTCGTTCATCGTCTTAATGCGAGAGGCCACATACACCTGACGCTGCAGCTGCCTCGCCTCATATTTACTGGCAAGCCTCTCGATCTTTTTGATCAGCTCATTGGACTTCCTGGCAGTGATGAATTTTGCGGACTGAACGGAATCCACGAGAAGTTTCAGCTCAGCCAACTGGAACTGGCGGTTCCCGATGTAATAATAGTAGGTGCGGTTCTGCTGCACTCCGATCACATCCACGCCGAATTTCCGCAGGCTTTCAATATCATTGTAAAGGCTCTTCCGCTCCGCCGAGATATCATATTTCGCCAGTTCCTCTATGATCTCCGCCATGCTGATGGAATGGGTCTCATCCGTCTGCTCCAGCAGTATTCTCATCAGATACACGATTTTTAATTTCTGGTTTGCACTCTTTGCCATGGTGATATCCTCCCCGATCTTTATAGAATAAGGATACCATGGGACAGACGGATTGACCACTCCCATTTTTAAATGATGTCCAATAAATCGGACAAAATTGTTACTGTGAATAGTCTCGATTTTTACAATGGCTTATAGATAAAATTCTTGCATCCGGCAATATACTTCCTATGAACTGGTGCAGGTATCTCAACTGGAGGATGGTCTGATTTTATTGGCCGCTTACTCCACTGCAGATCTGAGCGATTCCGATTTGAAAGTACTTTCCCTTTACGGCAGCAATGACGGCGTCCTGAGCATGGAAAAATATGAGGAGAACAAAAGTAACCTGCCGGATGATTTTACAGAAATTATCATTGACGGCGGCTGTCATTCGTACTTCGGATGCTACGGTGCGCAAGACGGCGATGGCACTCCGACGATTTCGCAGGATGAGCAGGTTCAGGAAACAGTGGATGCAACACTGGATTTGCTTCAATAGAGAAATAAAAAATATCCTTTTTCAAAAGAGACTAAAAAATCAGACAGGAGACACTACCCTTCTCCTGTCTGGCCAAGATTATTATTCCTCTTCATCTATCATATTTTTCGAAATATCCCTTGTCGTCAAAGGCGAATCGGTTGCTTTTGACTTTCATTGATATTGCAAATCTCCGGCATCCTCTCCAGTTCCAACCTCTTTAATCAGGCACTTCAATTCGTCCATCAGTTTTTCTAAGGTTACCTGTTTCATCTCCGCTTTCATCGCATTTACAGCAGCTTCCATGTGCGGATACAGGATTTGATAGAAGTTTTTTCCTACGGGGCAGTCGCTGTCCGTTTCGTGAAGCTTGAAGATTTCTTCAACGTCATTGGTTTCCACTGCCTGAAATATATCCCATAATGTGATATCCTTCGGTTCTTTCGCAAGGTGTACTCCGCCATTTTTCCCTGCAGCTGCTACCAGCAGGCCGTTTTCCGACAGGCTGAGAAAAATATTTCTGACCGTGACGGGGTTCGTATCTGTGCTTTCCGCGACAAGCGTACTTGTCACACGCTTTTTTGACGACAAAACTGCAACAAACAGTAAGGAATGAACTGCTAACGGAAACCGTTTGCTGACACGCATATTATCACCTTCTTCCTGGGTCATGAATACTATCGAAAAAAAGTATACCAGATTTTCAGCAGAAAATCAATTGTAACTCTTGATATTACATTTTGCGTGTGCTATAATGTAAGAATTCAAATTACATTAATGGTGCTGTTTCCTATATGGGAACTATAACTTAAGGAAGGCTGACGGAATGAGTAAATCTATTATCTATGAGCAATTTGAAGAAGTAGTAAAACAGTCTCCCTCTCAAATTGCTGTTGTGGAAGACGGGCAGACACTGACATATGGGCAGCTTAACGACCGGGTTTGTACGATTGCGGGATATTCTCTTGCCGGGGGAGGCATCACGTACAGCCAGCTCGCCCATACGGTTCACCCGGGTGATTTTGAGAGCGACGATTTCCTGCGTTCTTATGTCAAAGCCATGCACAGCTAGCCTCCCCAATCTTTATAGAATAGCCCCATCGTTTCTTCAGTATTGCGTTTATATGCTAAATTAAAGACTTCTCAGCAGGAAAGCCATATATAGCGGCAGGGTCAGAATTTGTCCGTTACGACCTACATTGTAATCTCCCAGTTTGATGGCCTGCTGTACATGATATTTTTCAGAATGCCGCAGGATGGTTTTTGTGCTTTTGGCATTGCCGGTATTGGCCTTGACTTCTACAAGCACACATTCGCCATGATAGCGGATAACAAAATCCACCTCCCTGTCATCTATTATATAGTATACCTACAGGGATTAATTTTTTTAAGCAACTTTACAACAATAGTGCAAACTTTTTCAAACGACTTTTTGTTGAAAGTTCAAACTTTTTCAAGCGACTTTTGACCACTTCATTAACAGGAAAAATGGAGCCTTAAGGCGTCACCAGGTCCTGTTATGGCGTTCATCAAGGTTTTATTCTCACCTTTATTCTTACCTTTTCCCAACTTTATGCCCAACCAAAATCATATTAACACGTTGGGAATAAAACTTCAAAAATCGACAAATCTTTTTCTGTTGAAACAGAGCTCGCGTCCTTCATTTTTTTATACCTCAAATTCTGACATAAGCAGTTGTCGGTCCTGAACCGACCTTTGCAATATAACCACTCTTAACCAGGTCGGTAAGAGTACGCTCAACTGTTGTCTTACTTATGTCCGGACAGGCTTCCATGATTTCCTTCTTTGTGATTTTTCCTACTTTCCGGTCGATCATAGCCCTGATCCTTTCCGGTTTAGAAAGAGTACGGGTTTTCAGATGTTCCACACGACTTTCAAATTCATTGTAGACTTTCAGCATAATACCAAGATAGTATTTCAGGAAAGGCTCATAGCTGTTTGCATTTTCATGCCAGCCAGCCGAACTCGCCTGTAATGCTTCATAATAGGTTTCTTTGGTTTTTTCAATCAGCATTTCCACACTGACATACTTACCAACAATATATCCCGCTTTATAAAACAGCAGAAGGGTCAACAGTCGGCTCATACGACCGTTTCCATCGTTGAAAGGATGAATGCAGAGAAAGTCCAGAATAAACATCGGAATCAAAATCAGTTTATCAATACGATCTGCTTCCCATGCCTGTAAAAACTGCCTGCATAACTCTTCCATCGCATCTGCGGTCTGAAACGCAGGAACCGGAATAAATCTTGCTTTCCGGTGTCCCTCAGCATCTGTTTCAGCGATTACGTTGTCAGAATTTTTATAGTTTCCACCCGAACCGGCATAGGAATACAAATCACGATGAAGCTGCAAAATAATATTAGGTCCTGGATTGATATATTCATAGCTTTCATGTATTGAGAAAAGTACTTCTCTATATCCGGCGATTTCCTGCTCCGAACGGTTTCCTGGTTCAGCCTTCCCGCTGACCAATTCTTTCAATCGTTTGTCTGTAGTATAAATACCTTCAATTCGGTTGGATGCACCGGTACTCTGAATCAATGCAACTTCTAACAAGGTTTTTAATTCATCCATATTCGCTTCAAGAAACGATTCCTGTTTTCCCTTGTGCTCATGAATACTTCCAACCATTTGGACGATTTCAGGTGTTAAGAGTTTTTCCGGCTCTTTTATATAATCAAATGTCCTCATAATTATCTCCTTGTTTTTTAATTATCTCCGTCATTTTATATCAAAATGACGGAGATTTCAATGGGATGACAGAGATATTTTCTTATGCAGAATCTCCCGTCAGCAAAGGAACAGCTTACTCATCCAAGCTGCTCCGCTTTTCCACCCACTTACTTTCCTACAACGCTATCCCAACATTACAAATAACATAAAAAGGAACGCCTGGTTCCAGTCATTCCGGTCCGAGACGTTCTCGTTTTAATAATTTTTCACAGTTTGTTCTGCAATGGGAATGGGTTTTAGGTCTCCATCCCGACCAATGGGACAGATTTTTAGTCTCTGCCCCGACCTAACCCTTATATGCTTTATTTTTTCACATACCTTCTGTTTTTGGTTGCCGCCGCAATCCATCTATCGAGATGGCACTGCGTCTGGCAGCCTATCTGGATGTTTCGGTGGAGATGATTTTTCAGGTAGATGAATAATATTTTCGGGAGGGGAGGTGTCCTATAGTGGCAACGTGGAATCCGTGGCATGGCTGCACCAAGGTAAGCAGCGGATCCGCCCCCTGGCTGCAGGAATACCATTCTGAGATTGAACTGGTTTCGTGCGTCGGCGAATCCGGCGATGACTTCGTCACATCCCCCGGCGTAATCTCCGAAACCTCAACAGTACTGCCCTGCAGGACATAGCCCTGCCTTCACAGGGACCCAAACATCACCCACAGGTAAATGTATGCCGGGATAACAGCTGCCAATGTAAACGGTATTCCAATCCGAACAAAGTCTTTTGTCCTGACAGTATATCCTTCTCTTCTGAGAATACCGATGCCTGTAATATTAGCGCTCGCACCAATCGGTGTACAATTTCCACCCAAAGTAGCTCCGGATAAAAGTCCGAAATAGAATACTGCAGGCTGTATGCCAATCGCTGCAGCAATCCCCTCCACTACCAGCAGCATAGCGGCCGTATAAGGAATGTTATCTATAAAAGCAGAGATTAATACTGACGCCCACACAATAATCGTATACAGTAGAAATACATTCCCATCTCCTAATTGTGCCAGATAATCTGCTGCCGCGTCTATGACTCCCATGTTCGTCATGCCGCCAATAATCAAAAACAACCCAAGAAGAATCCCAATCGTTTCAAGATTTACCGCCTTCAATGGCCCGGTTACCGCGGAAATTGATTTTTCCTTTATCGCGTTACGGATCACTCCGATCAACAAAAATATAATACAAATCACTCCATTGGTGACAGACGGTTTCTGTGGTATAAACGATACAATAATCAAAAGAGCTATGACTCCCAGAAGCAACATTCCCGGAAAATAATCCGTAACTTCTGTCCGTGCGCTGTTTTTTGGAATTTCTACCTTCTCTTTCCGGAAAATCCACGAAAGGATCAGACCGGAACACACCGCTCCCATCTCCACTGCGAAAAACATACCCGGCCTGCCCTGCCAGACAAAAAAATCCAGGAAACTCATATCCGCATACGAGCCAATCATTATAGCAGTCGTATCCCCCACCAGCGTTGCCGCCCCCTGAAGGTTACTGGAAACAGCAATTCCGATTATAAACGGTACCGGGTTGGTTTTCAGCTTGCGGCAGATTTCCAACGCAACCGGCGCAACCATAAGCACAGTAGCCACGTTATCCACAAACGCGGATATCAATCCTGCAAATAATGCCAGGGCAACTGCTGCCATCTGAACACTGTGAACATGCTCCATTACCATATCCGCAAGCAGAGCCGGCATTTTGCTGTCAATAAAAAGCTGAACCAGTCCCATCATACCGGCAATCATGAGCAGGACATTCCAGTCAATCGCATCAAATGCCTCAGAAACGTGCAGCATCCCGGTAAGAAGAAAGATGAGCCCCGAACCCAGGGCAATAAAGACCCGGTATTTCTGAAAAGCAAGCATCAGAACATAAGTAAGTACAAACAAAACAATCGCGTATAACATAACTTCACACCTCCGGTAGTATATGGATAAATTAAAACCCGGGTACGGTATGCTGCCGTATCCGGGTCGATCTTTCTTCATATATAAGCAGACTCCATGTACGGCGGCATTCCGATGACCGCAACCACATGAGTCTTGCATGAAAAGGTAAGCCGGGTCTGTTTTACAGGCCGTGATGACGACTTTACCTACACTCCAGGGTGCCTGCTACTCCCTCATGAATTTATTACTATTATAATATTACAAATCTAACAGACCGTCAAACGAAAATTGATGGGTAAGTTTCAAATAATAATCCCCGACAAATGATCTGCTTCATGCCGGATGATCTGCGCAACCCAGATGGGAAATTATTCCGCACCTGCTGACAAAACCGGATTTCTTTCCGAAAAATTTGCCGTATGCCACTTCCCCGCTCCGGGCGATGATCTCGCGCCAGATCCACGGATCCTCCGCCGGGTCTCCGCTCCACCAGAGCGGGCCAAAGGTATGCTTCTCCACAGAAAAGCCTTCAATCTCATTTTTGAAAAGAGGAAGGAATCCGATCTCATTGATCCAGTTGATCAGTTCTCGCCACGAACGGATACGCAGGGGGTCATCCCATTCCAGTCCGTACATAATCCATTCACCAGTCTCTTTTGCCATATCACTAACCTGTCTTCTGCTTTCAGTTACTGAAATCAAATCTAAATAATATCAGAGCTGTATCACTTCCGGCGCATGGCTGAAGGAAGAAATCGTCGCCGTACCTTCTGTAAAATAAAATACCGCCGTATTTCCTTCCGGTCCTGTCGTATACATATTCCGGAGGCTGGGATAAGCGTCCAGCATGGATTCCTGCGCCTCCACCCTGTCATCCCCTGCCAGAGTGCCGCTCAGCCGGATCCACTCATCACCGGACATCGCGCAGATTTCTGCTTCTGGTGGTTGGCGGTATCGGCGGATACTTCGCTTACACCAGGCTGAAAGACAGGAAAAAAGATGCAGGTCAGACAGATCCGGATGACGAGTATATCACCGATGACGATGATGCCGATGCGGACGATTACCTCGATGATGAGTATGAGGAAGATGAAGGAGACGGCTCCGAAGAGGAACCGGTTTGCCCATACCGGCATTGATTTGCGACGCCGGGGAGCAGCTTTCGGGCTGCTCTTACATAAAAATGATTATATTTGGCACAATTTTCCGTGTAACGAAAAATTCTTACATATTTTGAAATTATATTCCAACTTTATTTCTAACGTGTTAAAATGATTTCGGTTAGTAATAAAGTTTGGAAAAAGGAGCATTAAAACATTACATAAACAACATATCAAATATTTCATTTATCTGTTCGAAATTCCACTTTGGAATATCTTGTTTAAGAAAGGTTGAAGGGAAAATGAGTACTACACGCGGAATAGAAGAGTGTGTGAATTTATTTCTGTAAATATATCAGATCTTCTATGATAAGTTGAT
>JAJPZY010000100.1 GCA_021204085.1 Clostridiales bacterium
TATCATAGAAGACCTAACATTTAAACTTTTACAGACTTTTTTTCATACTCCCTTCTATTGTGACAGAAGTGCCCAATGTGTCATCTTCAGGCTCCGGCGTCAGGGTTCCTACTTTCGGACTTGCGTCAACATGATAAACCCAAGATCCATCTTCATCCAGCGGTACAGATATCAGAAACGGATTCATGGTATAGTATCCGTCTGACTGTGTTGTCTGAACAACCAGGTACAATCCCAGTTCCAATCCGTCAAATACCACCTTGCCATCCGTATTCTTTATTGCGATGCCGGTAATGTCACTGTGTACGGCCGCATAATCAGAAAGATCCGATGCCAGAGAAGAAGAATCCGCGGTTACATCATCCAACGAAACTCCGGAATCCGCAAACGCATCCGTAAAGGAATATACCATATTTCCGTCATCCTGCTCCAGAAGCGCTACCTGGTAAATCGTCAGCGTTCCATCCATGACTGTGCTGCCGCCGTCATCTGTCATTTTTATAGTAACAGAACTCTGTCCTGACATAGACCAGTCCAATGACGGGCTATCCGCCGCGGCAAATACAGTACGGCTCCTGCCGCACAGCAGCACCAACACTGCCATAATCACCAAAATCAGCCGCAACATCCCGCCAATATAATACCGAAAGTTTTCTGTCTTTTTCATATTAATCTCCATTCCGCCGCCCTTCGGTTGGCGGCATAAATAGTAATGAAAAAACTACTTTCTTTCACACTATTCTCCATTTCGCCGCCTTTCGGTTGGCGGCACAAATAGTGATGAAAGAACTTATTTCACACTATTCTGCCTCGTTACTCTTTATAATTATCGTTTACATGCCTTCTTTGATGTCTCCGGCTTTTTCTGCGCGTACGGATGATCAGCCAGATCAAAAGAATCACCAGCATAGGGACTGCCGCAATCAAAGCCGCTGCATAAGTATTTATCTCATTAGCCTCCGCGGTCACACGAATATCAGCCGTATTCAAATTCTCTACTCTGTGCCCCCGCACCAAAAGACGATGTGTATTGATCCCGTAAGGAGTGCAGGTCATCAGCGTACAGTAATCCTCCCCATCCTCTATGTACAGGTTCTCTGCTTCGTCCGGCAAAACGATAGAAATCCGGTCTACCTCATAGGTAAAAACCCGGTTCAATACAGTAATTGTAAAAGTATCGCCCTCTTCCAGCTGATCCAGATTGGTAAACAGCAGGGAGCTTGGCAAACCCCGATGTGCGGAAATCACGCTGTGAGTCCCCTCCCCGCCAATCGGAAGACTGGAACCTTTCAAATGCCCGGCGCCAACCTGTAAGACGCTGGCATCCGTGCCGTGATAAACAGGTAATTCGACATCAATCTTATCAATCGTTATATAACCCATGATCCCAGTACCGGTAATATCCAAAATCTCCTCGTATCCATCTATCAGATCCGGTGCCGAGAGGGCTGACGCGGATCCAACCTCCTGGAGCGCTTCATTATAAGCCTCTGCCGCCTCAAAGTATGCCGAATAATCCTCATCTGTCAGATCCGACACCGCCTCATCATAAGCAGCGACTGCCTTTGTCATAACACGCTCATTCCACCGGTTACTGACGGAAGGATATAGCAGAATAGCCAAACCAATGAGCAAAACACATACCAGAATAATCGTCATCAACTGATTTCTTTTTCCTGTTGTTCGCTGCTTTCTTATTTGTTTCATGTTTTCACAGATCTCCCCTGTGCCCTTAAGCCTTGCTGTTCGCTTTCAGCTGTCTGCCACAGGCCAACCCCATGGCAGACAGCGAACAGTCAACCGTCATTTTTTATGGATTTTTGTCACGTCAAAATTTCAGCCCGTATGATCATGCTTTGTTCATACGCTTTTTCGTGATAAGCAGAACCGCTGCGCCAAGGACAAGGACGCCGCCTATAATGTAGAAAATCGTGGTGCCGATACCGCCGGTAGTAGGAAGAACAGTGCCGGCAACATTGACAACATTCAGTTTGAAAGTATCATCTTCATCGGCATCCAACGCTTCACTGGTTTCGGCATTTGAAAAGCTAACCGTTCCATCTTCGGCAATCGTGACCGTAATATCATATGTCAGTAAATTATAGCCATCGGGTGCATTGGTTTCTTTCAGGGTATATGTTCCTGCATCCAGCCCGGAGATAGTGATGCTGCCTGCTGTAATATCAGCAGAAGCAGAGGTACTGGTCTGATCCGCGGCGACTTTATAAATGCCGGAACCATCATAGATGAACTTAATTTCCGTACCATTCTCAGACAAGGTAAACACAGCACCACTCAACGCAGCTCCATCCTTATCCGTTTTATTCAATTTGAAGGAATACACATAAGTAATCGTTTTACTCTCCGAACTATAGGTAGTTTCTTCACCATAGCTTACTATCGCGCAATTCTCGTTACCGTCAGCGGAACCAATAACAGCGTTCTCATTGACGGTTGCCGTGTAAATCACTTCAATATAATCACCATCCGTCAGAGTATCCAAAACTGTTTGTGCGATGGTCAGTTCAAAAGTATAATCCTGCGAATCGGTGGAAACAGTATAGTCGTCATCCAAAGTCAGCACCTGTTTCTCCGCACCCATTCCATCGTATACAATGACGGAGGAGATAGCGCCGTATGTCAATCCATCGTCCATTTTATCGTGAAGGACAACATTTTCGGAACCCTTCAGTTCCGTCAGCGTAGCCTTAAAGTTCACGGTTTGTCCGATGGCGGCAGTGTTACTGTCTCCATAATCCCCCGTAGAATCCTCTTCAACCGTTTTCACCACAACCGTGGTATCATTCTTTTCCAAAATGGCAACAGATGAATTGGTAGTATCCAGGCTGCACAATGTACCAAGAGAAGTATCCACCAAATACCAGCCAAGAGCCAGATGATTGAAAGTTACCTTACCAGTCGAACTCGCCGTTTCAGATCCCTGATTTGAAATAGAGCGATCCTCAGCAAATTGCTGCGCCAGCTTTGCAAAAGCGGAATAATCCTCAGCGGTATTTTTTCCTTCATTCCAGGTCAGATATCCCTGGCCGGTCACAGTAACGTACACTTGAGCGTCAGTCGTTTCGAAAAAGTCAGACCAGACATCAGTGGGAGTATAGGTATAGGCGCCAGTATCCGTGTTATATGTCACATCCGCCAGTTGATAGATCGTGTAGGTCTGCCCCTCAACCGCATTGTCAATCGTAATGCTTCCTTTCCCGGCATCATTTGTGCTCGTTGCCGCAAACGCGGTACAGGTCAATCCCATAGTCAAAACCAGTGCCAGCAATACGCAGGCAAATTTTTTAAGTTTACTCATGTTTTTTTCTCCTTTTTCATTATAGTGTTCTTTTTCGTCGTTTATCAGTTTCCTGCTGCCTGCAGCAGCCTCCGGGGATAATTTCCCGTTTCTTACACATCCTCCTTTCGCCGTTTCTTCGTTTTATACAAGAGGCAGGCTGCGCTGCCGGTCAGCAATACGCCTGTCATTGCATACGGTAATGTTCCGGAGCCGCCCGTCACAGGAAGTTCGATGCCGGCATCATTGGTAACAATCACTTTCAACAGCGGTGCCCCGGACGCATCGGTGGTATAAGAATCGGCACTTATTGTGCCATCGCTGCCAATGGTGATCGTGATGGGATTCTCCAACAGGTTATAACCATCGGCAGCTTTTGTCTCCGTAAGCCGATAAGTCCCTGCAGTCAGGCCCTCATAGTTATCCGCATCTCCAAAAATGACGATTCCGTCGGCATCTGTTGTTCCGGTCATGCTTCCGGCTGTACCGAAGCTGCTGTCAGCATCACCATTGCTGTTCAGTTTCTCCAGTTTGAAATCCGCGCCTTCCAGAAGAACACTCTGAGTTCCGGTATCCACCTTGGTGATCTGCAGTTCATACTGGAAAAAACCGCTGTCATTATCCGCAGACTCAAAAATATTATTACTCATAGCCGTTATCTCCGGCATAACAATCCCGGAAATCATCGTCTGACTCAGGATGTTATCGACATAGGTCGGAACGCCGTCGGAATCTATCATATCGTCTGTTCCTTCATCCACAGGAGAAGCCAGATAATCTGCCAGATCCAGTCCTCCCGTGGCGGAAGTGAATTTCACAGCATAGGTTCCTTCCGGCATGTTATAAAATAAATATTCTCCATCGTTGTAACTGTCTGTATAATCATATGGATTGCCTGTTGCCAACGCTCGCATAACATCTATCTGTTTGCCCGTAGTAATATTGATTACATCTTCATATTCTCCGGTAGTATCATTTTGTTTCATCAATGTTACGGTAACCGTTTCCGTCACATTCTCGCCGCTGTCTAAAACTCCATTTCCATTGACATCATGCCAGGTTAATCCTTCTAATGTACGGGAGCGAATGTATGCGGTAGCATAAGAAGCAAGTGCCGTTCCGTTAGAAGTACGGTAAGAAGCCACATTCTGATAAGAATCTCCGCCCTGATTGCCGGAAGTTTGGATAGACTCCTCTGCTTCAATCGTATCGCCCGCACCCAGCGTTCCGACCAGTACCCAAGCAGTTAAATCTTTCATGGAAGAAATCTGTTCATCGGTGAGTGATACGATACCATCTCCGCTGATATCGATTTCCACTCTTATCCAACCGCTGCCTTCCGCAGTAATTTCATCTGCTGTGTAACTGGCGGCATTTTTCCCCGCCATGTCACCAGTCGTATAATAGAGTTCCAACGTACTGCCCGTCAGCTTTGAAGCATCAATCGACCATGCGGAGAAATCATAGGTTCCGGTATGCCCGCTCGCTGGAAGAACACTTAACAGCAATGTTGCCTCTGTTGTACTGGCATTATTTGCATGAGTGATGTCCCAGGTCAATTCAGAATCCACCTCATTATACAGAGGACTCACCGTTTCATGGATACCGCTGCCGCTTGCCTGCGTCACGATGATCTCAGCGTCAGCCAGATTGCCGTTAGAAGCTGTCTGCACCCGCTGATCGCCGGAACCGCTGATCACCGCCTCGGTAGATAATGTCCACTGATTTCCCGACCCGGACTCGATAAAAGCGGAGAAGTACAGCAGCTCCGTCAATCCTTCCTCACTATAGCTGCTGTCCATCATGGGAACATCAAAAAACTCCCAGACCAACGTTGTGGTGCCGTCGTCATTTAGTGTTACTTCCAGATAAATCGTAATCGTTGCTGTCTTTGTTTCTCCAAACCCGTCTGTATAGGTATATTCATATTCTACGGAACTTCCTTCTGTAAGCGCTATTCCTTCGCTTACAGTTCCCTGCTGGCCGCGTACACCCGGCGCAGTATATTCGCCTCCCCAGTAAGATGAACCGTTAATATAAGTTAAACCGGCAGGAAGCGTCACTTCAGCAGTCACCTTTGTTGTGGCCGTCACACCAGTTGTTGTCCTGTTTTCCTCTTCCGAAAGCGTGATAGAAGGCTTCACCGAAAAGTCCACATAACTCTGTCCGTCATCCAGGCTGTAGGTTTCAGAGTTTCCTCCGTTCAGCACATTAATTTCTATTCCCGTTGTATAACCTACAATCAGTACGGTATCGCCTGAAGCCATCCCGGACGGAGTACCCCCACTGGTGGATCCGTCATCATTGTATGTCAGCCTGGTGTAACTCGGAGTGTAACTTGCCGCAAGTACCCCGCTCGCACAATATGCCGCTGTATCGTAACCGCCATCCTCTGCGGTCCGCACCGGTATCGAAGTAATTTCAGCCTCACCCTCCGGCAGCGATTCATTAATGGTTGTCAGACTGCGGTTATTCCAGATCCGCAGGGTATCAGTTATCATATACGTCTCATCCGTTTCCGCATCGTCCCGGATTTTCGCATTGATGCTGATTCTCGGATACTCAGCGGAAATTTCACCTCTTACCTGAACAAGGATTCCCACGATTTTCCCTGCACCCTGTGCAGCAGATATCGAATCGTAAAAAGAAATGTTGCTGTCTTCCTGCACAGCAGACCGCATCTCATCCTCGTTTGCCCAGTTTTCCCCTGTATCAAGTACTGCATATAAAAGCGAGACATGGCTCACTTCCTGAATGGTTTCACTGCTGTAATGAGTCAGATAATAATCTGCCTGTCCGTCACTTCCTTCGGCAGGATCTTCACTTCTGCTGCTATATCCTGCATTTGAATAAAAGAGCATTCCCGGATAATCATCATCAGAACTTCCGGTATACTCATCAAGCAGTTCGACCGCATCTGCATCAATCTTAATAAAGTCATCATAACCGACAATATAGTTAGTTTTATTCCCATAGTAGCTTGTACTCCAGACACCGGCGAGGATTCCGATCTCCTGTCCCGGGTAAGCCCAGTCATAACCTGTGGATGAACATCCCGTAGTCAGCGGCACCGTCTGATTGTATCCCCACTTTTCCGCGTACATAATGACGTTCGAATAACTTCCGGCCGGATCTACTCTTGCCGTCTGTGATCTTGAATCATCATCCTGAGCCATCTGATTACTGTTATCATTTGCCTCAGACAGCGAGCCGCCGGAAACGGACACTGCCATCAGAGAGTCATCACTGAGTGTTATTGCGAAATCTCCGCTGCTGTCAAGAATCGTACCGATATAATCCTGATTATCTCCGTTCGTACCGCCTTTTTGCACATTGTAATAAGGAATGATAAAAGAAAATCTTCCGGCAGAAATGGTTCCTATGTTTGAGGCAATCGTTTGTCTGGTTTCATTACCCGAAGACGGATATGTAATGGGAAACGTCCCGTCAATACAGTAATCGGAGATGGTTACGCTGATGGTTGCTCCGTTCTGGTCTGCATTCCAGGTTCCCCCGTCACAACAGCTGTAATAGATACTTCCCCGCTTATTATACGGAAGAGAATTCATATAATCGGTTACGGTCCGTCCGTCACGATTCGTCAAACCTCCTGCGTTTCCGTCATAACTGTACAACAATGGCGTGAAGTCATAGTCATCTCCCGTTAGTGATAACCCATTGTACAGGGCTTCAATATCCAGCTCGAAGGTAATGTCATCTTCAGGATATTCCAGCCCCTTTAACCCCTTTTCCGCACTGTCGTTATAAAGCTGAACGGAAATTCCGACTGTAAATGCGGAGCCATACACTTCACCAAGTCCGTAGTTGATTGCTGAACTGTCCCCGACATTAAAATCATACGTTGTCAAAACAGGAGTCGTTATCGGCGTGAGATAAACGTTCATTTTTAATATGGCGGACACTGTGATCTTTTCACCCGCCGCATATAACATTTCTTTTCCGCCGTTCTCCTCATCAGCGTGCTGATCGCAAACCGTTGTATTTTTATTTAACACAACATTATCATAGACAGCCGTATCATCTCTTGTACTCTCCCCATAAACCTGATTTCCGTCCATCCAGGCATAAAATTCCGGTTGGATGGTCTGCCCGTTTTTCATGCCTTTTATATAGATGCTGACGTTCACAGTCCGGGTCCCCGGCACCGCCGGATTGCCATCTGCAGACTCCATCAGGCGGCTGCAATAAAGAATCTGACAGCCGTTTTCTTCAACAATCTTATATTCATATCCGGCCGTCGTATCCATCCACGCCATTGACGCCGTATCAAATTCTGCCTCATCGCCGGTGCATGGCAGAACAAAAGCAAAACTAACTCTCGCCGTATCATAACTTACGCTTTCATCCTCTGTATGACCATAGGCATCCATCTCTACCGACAGCGTATAAGATAATGTATCAAAACTTCTTACGATATCATTTGACCCGTTCGAATCGTTTCCGGCTGTATCGTCACTGTCAAAAGGCTCTGTTCCTGTAATATCTTCTGTAATTGAAAAAGATTTAATATAGACCAGATCCGTGGTTTCGCTCTCATCAGCGCCTGCCTCCGATTCATCTTCATCCGACACCGTTGAAATATCGGAATCAGAAAACTCATCTGTACGAAAAACCAATAGATCGTCCCCATCCCCGGACGCTTCTGAATCTGCAGTATCCTCATTAATTTCTTCCGCAGCTGCACCTTCTGCATCCGCTGCTTTTTCAACTGCTGCTTCGATAATGCTCTCGCCCTCTTTGCTAATTAAACACTCATCAGTATGCACATGTTCCTCCATATCGCATATTAACTGTTTTTCATAACAATCTCCGGAATGTACATGCTCTTCTGATTCCGCCTCTTCACAAACAAGAACCTCTTCATAACAGTCCTCGCTATGCTGATGCTCTTCCAAACCGCAACAGGTCTCACCCGTCATGGCAATGCCGGTAGAATGAAGCTGCCACGCCACACCGGCTGTCACCGCCAGCGCCATCAAAAACAGCAGGCATGACCGCTTTCGCCTTTTATGCCGTTCCCTTTGAAACCTCCGAACATAATGATCAACAATGCTCCTCATCTTTTCCCCTCCCATCTAGTTGATAAGTGAAATATTTCTCAATGGCCAGATTCGAAAGATCACCTTCCCCACGATCTGGTCTTTCTCAATACATCCGATCACGCTGCTGCGGGAATCGACCGAAGTCACACGGTTATCCCCCATGACAAAATAACGGTTTTCCGGCACCTGATAAGGATAGATCTGATCTGTTTCCCCCGGTGATTTCTCTGTAATATAGGGCTCGTCAAGAAGTTCGCCGTTGACGAATACATTGCCTTCCTCATCTATATCTACCACATCTCCCGGTCCGGCTATCACCCGTTTCAAAAGTAATTTATTCTCGTAATAAAATCCTACCAGATCCCCGGTTTCAAACCTGCCTGTTTTTACCAACAGGATCACATCCCGGTCAGCCAGCGTCGGTTCCATGCTGGATCCCGATACCCTGAGCACCGGCAAAAACATCGTTGACAGCAATACCGCTGCCGCCGCAACCACGATTAATGCATAAATCGTGGTCCTTAAGCTTTGCCGATACTTCTTTTGATATTGCAGCCTCTCCCGTTCCACTTCTACCTGTTTTTCCGACAGAATAGCAACCGTCTGCAATGTGTCCTGTTCGGTTTCTTCCGGCTGTTCCCGCAGATTCCCATTTTCAGTCTGCAGCTCCTTTTCCCTTTGCTGCAGCGCATAGATAATCTCAACCAGCTCTGTGCGGTTCATTTTCCTCAATTCCCTGTCCGCCATTGCCGCCCTTCCCACATTTTCCGGTATATGTAAGTTTTAATAACGCTCTGTAAAATTATTATTTGAAATATCACGAAACTGTGTGTGTTCTATATTTTTAATCAGAATTAACCCAAACCAGATTCAACTTACTTTATTATTAATCATTCAACGCAGAATGTCAAGTTTTATCATGCAAAAAAATCAAATTTAACCAATAACTTTACCGGCAGCAGCTTAAGAAAAGAGCATTGTTCAGTTGTATCCTCAAGCCAGTGATCCCATCGGATCCCACGGATCAAGCACAATCGGATCGGCCGCCCAGGCACAAAGTGCTTCCTCCGAAAGATACTTTCTATTCACAACGATCTGATAATTATACTCATCAAACCATTCATCTGTCATAAGGAAGTATCCCTTCTCACCGCTCTCATCTCCCTAGCTGTTTTCCACTCTCCAGCGAATCGGTTTTCCCTCTTCATCCAGATCAACCCCCTGGAAAACCATTGCATGCGTCATAAGGCTCTGTCCGTAATCAAGACGTTCCCCCTTACTCATCGGGAAATCAGTATCAAACAAATCCTCCAGCTTATAGATATCAAGATCCATAATGCCTTCATCTCTTGCTTCACGCTTGCCGACATCACACCCAAACCAGACGGGTTCTCCGTCCTTCAGCTGGGCAATCGCCGCTTTTTTCAGTACATCAGACGGCAGATTTACATATTTTACCGGCTGTCCCTCCGCCACATTTCCGAGATAAGCAACCGTATAACTGCGGTAAAAAGGCTTGGTCTTTGTCGGCGCATTAATCAGACTTATGTAATCGGTAAGCTCCATATCCACATATTTCTTATAGAAATCTTTCGGCGTCAGATTCACATCGCGGTGGAAGTTTTTATTCTTATCCCGATATTCAAAATCAAAGGTTTTCGGCGGCTCTCCAAGACATATGCAAAGCATACGATAGATGGTCGACATCATGTTGTCCTTCTTCGCCCTCAGTTCCTCCTTCGCGGCACCATTTTCATAAGCAGTGCGGATCTCACACGCGTATCCGCGAAGCTTTTCCGTCAGATATCCGCCCATCTCACGGGAAGCGGAGGAAGACTTTGTCTCCGGCATGGCAGATTTCGGCACTACTCCGTATTTGGAAACGATATTCGCAATCATATCCCACTGCCCGCCGTCCTGCACCGGTGCAGTCAGAAGATGAGCAATAAGGCGGGAGTCCGTCTGCTCATCCAGCGTCTTTAAAATACTTTCCAGAAAATAGTTTGCCTTTTCCAGTTTGTCATAGAAAAAAGTAAAATTCTGAGAAAGTTCAAAATCCTCCAGATTCAGCTTCTTCATCACGCGAAACCGCATGCAATTCAAAGCAGCAAACATCCAGCAGCGCCCGCTCTGCTTCTGATTGGTAACTTTCCCCTGATCCAGATGGATGGAATAAACCGGTGTGTCTCTGCATATCGCGTTATAATTCTTCGCGGACGCATTGACACCGTTTGAAATTACCGCGTTCATGGCTATCGTGTGCGCCGGTACGGCATGAAATTTTTCGCTGTATGTTTTCAGGTTCTCCTGTGAAATGTTTGTATTCATATTTTCCAGCTCCTCTTCCTGCTTACAATAATCCTTCTTTCCCTGCCACAGGTAATCTCTGTCCTGCAGACAACATTCGAAACAATATCATTCTTTCCTGCTCCGAATATTACAATTTTTCCTTAAACACCGGGTCCGCGGGATATCCGCCGCCAAGTTTCTGCATGGCGCGCGGCACACTGTCGCGGGCATTTCCCCAGTCCAGATTCTTGCCTTTGTAATCCATCTTATCGCAGAAACGTTCAATCTCCGCCTGCACCCGCTGCATATTCTTCTCCATCAGATCAAACAGAACCGGATACAGTGTCTGCTTTTCCTTTTCATTCAGCTTATGTTCGCCCATTTCCAGCAAATCTTTGAAATGTCCCAGGCAGAAACCCTTACTCTGTCTGATCGTCTCGATGAAACCCGGATCCTTGCGGTACATATAGAAAAAAGTATCCAGGTAATGCTGATAATTCATCTCAAAATGCTCGCATACATAACAGGATTTCTGTTTCTTCTGAATCCACTTCCCGACAGATGTTTCCGGAGCATCCGGATCAATCTGCGTCTTTTTCATACGATCCATAAAACCGGCCTTTGACGGTGTAAAATCCTGCAGCTCCTTCGTCAGCTCCCCATTCAGCTTCTTCAAATGAGTGCTCAGCATCAGCGCGTTGCCCAGACGGTTGCCGTAATCATACATCATTTTAAAATGATGGCGGCAAAACCCTTTTTCATCTGTATCTGCACGAATATCATCCTCCATATACGAAGACTGGCTTCCCAGAATAAATTCGATCGCATGCTGTTCCGCCTCGCGCTCCAGCCAGCAAAACGGACATTCATCCTGCGCCTTGAACGCATCATTGATCGGAATCGTATAGATTGTTTCTTTCATCGTATCGTAACCCCCATTTCGTAAAAATCTTCGTCTATCCCAACTATAGATTTACTTTACCACAGATTTGTGAAAAGGCAAGGAAATCGCCGGGAAAAATCTTTTCCCACAGACTTGAAAAACCCTCTCCTCTACCGGAATCGTTTTTACATTATATCACAGATGTGTTAAAATACGAGAAATACAGATAACAGATTCCATTGGACGGCCAGATTTTAACAGGCCGACGAATGCTCTTTTAATACATAAAAGAATATATTGGAGCCGCAAAACATGACACACCATTCTCAAACTTCACAAAAAGATTTTTCCACCGGAAAAGTATGGCGGATCATTACCGCGCAGGCTGTGCCGCTGACCATCGCGCAGCTGGTCTACCTGCTATATAATATCGTGGACCGCATCTATATCGGACATCTGCCCGGAGTGGGCAGCCTTGCCCTGACCGGTGTCGGCCTGACCTTTCCTTTTTCCACCTTTATTCTGGCTTTTGCGAACCTGTTCGGAACCGGCGGTACGCCGCTCTTTTCCATCGGCCGCGGTGCAAAGGAGGAAGAACGTGCAAAAACCATCCTCGGAAATGTCTTCACCCTGATCTTGCTCTCATCCGTGGTAATCTTCGCACTCTGCTACCGTTTTCGCGTACCAGTGCTTTACCTGTTCGGAGCCAGCGATGCCACCATAGTCTATGCGGAAAGTTATCTGCGAATCTATCTGTACGGTGTGCTTTTCTCAATGATCGTAACCGGCATGAACGGATTCATCAGTGCGCTCGGATTCCCAAAGACAGCCATGTGGACGACCATCATCGGTGCGGTTTTAAACCTGATCCTAGATCCGATCTTTATCTTCGCGCTGGGACTCGGCGTACAGGGAGCTGCTCTCGCTTCTGTCATCAGCCAGGGAATGTCGGCACTGTGGATCATGAAATTTTTACTGGGAAAACAAAATGACTACAAGCTGACATTTGCCCACATGCACCTGAAACTGCAGCTGATCCGGGAAATCCTCGGTCTGGGCGTGACCGGCTTTATGCAGCAATTTACAAACTGCCTGGTGCAGATTGTCTGCAACGCTACCCTCCAGACCTGGGGCGGCGACGTCTATGTAGGCATCATGACCATCATCAACAGCGTCCGCGAAATTGCCTCACTGCCTGTCATGGGATTAAGCAGCGGTACTCAGCCGGTACTCGGCTACAATTACGGCGCAAAGAAAAACCACCGGGTCAAAGAGGGTATCCGCTTCATGTCTTTCACCGGCGTCGTCTACACCGCCGCCATGTGGCTCGTCATCCTCCTCTTCCCTGCGGTGTTTCTGCGCATTTTTTCATCCGATGCACAGACCATTGAACTCGGAATCCGCGCAATCCGCATCTATTTCATGGGATTTATCTTCATGAGTCTGCAGTTTATGGGGCAATCCACATTCGTCGGTCTGGGAAAAGCCAAACGCGCAGTCTTCTTCTCCATTCTGCGCAAAGTCGTGATTGTCGTGCCGCTGACACTGCTGTTTCCGATGGTTCTCGGAACCGACGGCGTCTTTCTAGCCGAGCCGGTATCAAATCTGATCGGCGGAATGGCATGTTTTCTGACGATGTGGCTGACGGTGTATCGAAAGCTGGAGTAAGCAAAAAGGGCAGATCTATTGCCCCCAGCCGATCACTTCCTGCTCCTGTTCCAGAATCTTTTCATTCGCTTTTCGCACCTGGTCCCGCATGCTCTCCAGGATTCCCTTCTGCGTGTTCCGGTACAGGTAGATCAGGCACCGCGGATTGCACTTTTCAGGATCCACATTTGCCGGCTTTGCCAGTTCCTGAATTTCGTAGGACAGGTTGCTCCGGTCCATCACTGCGCCGCTCCGGGTGCAAAACAGCATGCCGCCGGTGATATCCTTTCGCTCCGCGTAGTCCAGCAGCTCCATCCGCAATACATTGGGTATTTCGTTAATCGCTTTTGGGCCGGTGACTTTTCCGGCGCGCACTTCTTCCAGGGTAAGCCGCTGAATCTGTGAAAGCTTGAACCCGGTGCAGGCAAACAGCTTGATGATAAAATAGAGCCGTTCCCTTCCCAGACTTTTGGTGGTTGATAAAAGCCGCAGATATTCTTCTCTTGTAAGCTCCGGCCGGGATGTTCTTTCACCGGCCCGCCCGCATGCACCCATCTTATTCTTCTCCTTTATTTACTCCGGACTCGAGATCTTCTCCCCGTTGATCATTGCCTTCATCAGCTCAGACGCGGTCTCCACCGTGCTCTCATCCGGCACCATCACATACGCCGAGGTGCTCAAGGACCACGGCACTGCCGAGTCGCCGGTCCCGGTCACACTGTAGCTGATCACCTGCCAGTACCCGCCGGTATCGAGCTGGTCGCTCACCAGCAGGGCAAGCACATCATAGGGGATGCTCATCTCCATGTTGTCCTCCGCGGCTTCCAGAACGGAGGTGTAGTTCGCCAGTATTTTCGGCGATATCGCCTCGTCAATGATCGCGGAGATCAGCGCCATCTGGTTGCGGCCGCGCTGGCGGTCTCCGTCAGCAAAAGCGTGACGCTCCCGCGCAAACGCGAGGGCTGCCGCGCCGTCCACGTAGTTGTATCCGACGTTAAACGAATAATCGCCGGTGGAAAATTCGTAATCCGAGTACACCGTGACACCGCCGAGGGCATCGACGATGTCCTCAAAGCCCTCGAAGCTGACGCGGAAATAATAGTCCACATCGATGTCGTAAAGCATCGCCAGCGTGTCCATGGACACCTGCACGCCATAGATGCCGGCGTGCGTCAGCTTGTCCTTCTGCCCGTTGGAGATGGACAGCGGGACATAATAATCACGCGGGGTGGAGACCAGCAGGATCTGGTGGGTATCTTTGTTTACCGTCGCCAGGATATTGACGTCGCTCCGGCTTCGGGCGACGAGCCCGCTCCGGCTGTCAACGCCGCTGATAAATACGGTAAACACATAGTCCGAATCCGCGGAAGCCTCCTCCGAAGATTCCTCCGTTTCAACCGTCTCTGTCACTTCATACCGGGCAAGTTCCCGGATATTATCCTCGACGTCCTCATAGCCGTCCAGCTCTACGACGACGTCGATATAAGCTTCATTTAAAACAATGCACCGGCAGTCCTGCCCGTACAGGGCGCCGACCAGGATGGACGGGCCCGCGTATTCCGCAGTCGCCACCTCCATGCCGAGCTCTTCGTTGATATGTTCCAGCGCCGAATCCGTCACGCTCCGGTCCACTTCCTCCATGATACCGAAAGTCTCATCCGCCACATCCTCCAGCGTTTCGGCCGTATCCTCCGTAAGCACATAGACGCCCACATACGAGACCTCCGTCTCCGTTGTTGCCGTCATGCTATCCAGCGTGTTCGTCACTTTCCCCAGGGCAACCGTTGCATACAGCAGCACCGCGGCCGTCAGGGCGGCGACGATGACGCCGAACACGAACCGCACCCGCTTCGCCGTGTTAAACGTCAGGAGCAGGACCAGCGCAACCAAAACTGCCAGTGCGACCACGATCGGCAGAAAATACTTCCCCGACACCATCCTGCTGGCGTACAAGAACATATCAAACACCACGACGATCGCAGCCAGGATCACCGTGATCATGATCCCCGGCAGCTTGCTCCCCTTCCGGTGCTTCATGTAGCGGTCCAGCCGCTTCGAACGCGCATACCTGCCCGTCGAGCCGCCCGAATGGCTGCTGCGGTGACCCGAGCTGCTATGGTGGCTTGAACTACTGCTGTGATGACCCGACTCACTACTATGATGACTTGAACTGCTGTGGCGGCCCGACTCACTACTATGATGACTCGACTCACTACTATGATGACTTGAACTGCTGTGGCGGCCCGACTCACTGCCACTGTGATGGCTCGAGCTGCTGCTATGGTGACCCGAAGAACTGCTGTTATACTCCGCCTCACTCATATGATGGTCAAAAGAACTCCCCTGCCCCGCATTGCCCAACACCTCATCCAGATCTATAACCTCATCCTCGAGATTCTCTAAGCCCATATTATCTTTATTGTTATCCATGCTTCCTGCTTTCCGATCCGCATCTCTCATATTTCTACAGACCACATTTTTTTCTGTCAGCCCTTTGATTTCTGAATGTACATATTTTCTAATTTCTGATTGCTGTTTCACGCCGGATGATATGTCGGCACGACCCTCGCCATCGCCATCCGCATATCGCAGTCCGGATCCTTCACCGCCTCTTCCAGCAACCGCAGGGCTTCCTCCAGCCCTTCCTCGTCCACATCGATCGGATGCCCGATAAAGATCATCCGGTTCGGTGTTTCCGTCATGCCCTCTTCGTCCATCAGCAGCTCCTCATAGAGCTTCTCGCCCGGGCGGAGGCCGGTGAACTCGATCTGGATATCGCGTCCCACCTCATAGCCGGACAAACGGATCATCTTTTCCGCCAGGTCCAGGATCTTGACCGGCTTGCCCATATCCAGGACAAAGATCTCGCCGCCTTTGGCGTAATACCCCGCCTGCAGCACCAGGGAAACCGCCTCAGGGATAGTCATAAAATACCGGATGATATCCGGGTGTGTCACAGTGACAGGCCCGCCGTTTGCAATCTGTTTTTCGAAGAGGGGAATCACACTGCCGTTGCTCCCCAGGACATTTCCGAACCGTACCGCGACAAACTCAGTCTCTGATTTCTTATCAAATGTCTGCACGATCATCTCGCAGACACGCTTGGAGGCGCCCATGATGTTGGTCGGGTTGACCGCCTTGTCCGTGGAAATCATGACAAATTTTTCCACCTTCCACCGGTCGGACAGCATCACCAGATTGTAGGTACCCAGGACATTGTTCTTGATGGCCTCGCGCGGGCTGTCCTCCATCAGAGGAACATGCTTATGGGCGGCGGCGTGATACACCAGCTCCGGGCGGTAATCTTTAAAAATTGATTCCATCCGTCCCTCGTCTCTGACAGACCCGATCAGCACAGCCAGATTCAAATCCGGATATTCCCTCACCAGCTCCTGCTGGATCTCATAAGCGTTGTTTTCATAAATATCCAAAATGATCAGCTGCCGGGGATTATGCCCCGCAATCTGACGGCAGAGTTCACTGCCGATGGAACCGCCGCCTCCGGTGACCAGGATCACCTTCCCGGACACATAATCCATGATTTCTTCCAGATTAACAGATATCTCATCACGCCCCAAAAGATCCGCGATGCGGACCGGGCGGAGCTTGGAAAAGCTCATCTCCTCATTGACGAATTGATACGTTCCCGGAACCACCAGAATCTTGCAGGTTGTCTCACTGCAAACATTTAAAATCTCACGTAGTTCTTTTGGATCCGCAGACGGGATTGCCACCAGGATCTGCTAGATGTGGTAGCGCTGCACACATTTTTTTATCTGTGTCCGGTCGCCTGCAACACGGACCCCGCCAATAAACCGGTTCTGCTTTGCACGATCGTCGTCGATCAGGCAGCAAACTTTTTTGTTTAAAAAATTACTGTTATGAATCTCCTGAATCAGGTTGCGTCCGGCTTCCCCGGCGCCGATAATCATGACTCTGTCCCGGCTTCTTACATCTATTTTCCCGCGATGAAGTTTTTTGCGGATGGTCCGGTAGCCGCCTCTGGACACCCCGAGCAGCGCCAGCAGGTACATGGCGGAGATCGGATAAAAGCTTCTGGGCAGGTGCAGCTGGAGTACTGTCACAATCCCTACCTCCACGCAGCCGTATACCGCACATGCGCCGACAGCGTTGCGCAGCTCATCAAACCCCGCGTATTCCCAGAGGCTGCTGTAGATTCGGAATGCCCAGAACAGAATAATTGCCGCCAGGATAAACAGCGGTTCACAATAATTCAGGGTTTTCATAAAATCCGGATCAATAAATGAAATTGTAAACTCAAATCGTGTCATCAAAGCCCCGTAAGTGGCCAGATTCACGCTGATGATATCAACAATGACCAAAACAGCCCTGCGCTGCCAAATCACAAAATCCCTTTTTTCATTTTTATTCAAAACTATTTGCCCTTTTTCTTCTCTGTTTCTTTCTTTTCACCATAGCCATAGTGTCCATAGCCGTATTTTCCGTAACCATATTTGCCGTAGCCGTAGCCATACCGGCCATAGCCGTATTTCCCGTAACCATAGCCGTAGCCATACCCATACCCGTAGCCATAGCCGGTGATCCCGACTTCCGTCTCGTTGAGGACATAGCCGAGGATCGGTTTCCCGGTGCCCGCGATGGTCTCCACGCTGGAAAGGATGCGGTCGACCCGCATATAGTCCTACTTCACGACCATGACGATACTGTCGATCTTGCGCGCCAAAAGCGCCGCGTCGGACAGCATCCCGCAGGGCGGGGAATCGACGACCACATAATCCGCGGCTTTTGTGAGCGCATGGAGGACGGAATCCATCCGGCTGCTGCCCAGCAGGCGCGAGGGCTCCTGGATGCTCCCCGTCCCCGGCAGGACAAACAGACCGCCGTCACAGGCGACCAGGGTCTCCGAGATCTTCGCATTGCCGGAGAGGACATCCTTCAGCCCCTTTTCCGGCTGCCCCATGCCGAGCGCGCCGGCCACGGACGGCCTGCGCAGGTCCGCGTCCACGAGCACCACTTTCAATCCGCGCTTTGCCAGCGAGAGCGCCAGGTTCACGGCGATCGTCGTCTTCCCCTCGCCCTCGGTCGTGCTAGTGACCAGCACGCTGTGCGCGTCCAAATTCTCACAGTTCTTTACCACCCGTGTCCGGATGGTGCGGAAGCACTCCCCCATGGCCCCGGAGATCTCCCGCTGGTCCAGGAGGATGGTCTGCTGCTTTTTCCCGGAACGTTTTTTGTGCTTCATCTTCGGCACCTTGCCGAGGCATTCCATGCTGGAGCGCCGCTCCAGGTCTTCCTCCCGCCGCACGGTGTTGCGGCTGAGCGCGTAGACCAGGAGGACCAGCACAAAGACACACGCCCCTCCGGCCGCGCCCCGCTTCATGGCGGACCGGTAGTCCGGCGCATTGTACGCCGACGCCGGCACGCCGCTCTCATCGATGACCGTAAATTCAATGTTACCCACGATATAGGATGCCGCCTGCGGGTAGTTTTCGATCACCGACTGCAGGATATCGTAAGC